>JBBJNO010000101.1:0-8569 GCA_037720875.1 Luteimonas sp.
ATCGCGGCCTGCGCCACTGTCGCACTGATACTGAAATGGCTGCCGCTGCTGCCGCAGCACAACCAGCCGTGGATCGCGTTGCTGTTGCCGATCCAGATGGCGCTGGCCTGGGTGTTTCGCGAAGCAGGGAAGCAATAAACAACCCCGCCCCAAGGGGCGAGGTATTAGAACAACGCAAGCTGATGATCCGAGTGTAACTTGTGGTACGAACCGCCTTGATTCTTCACATACCGTCCTATCATCGTCTCATCACCATGCTTGCCTACCGTGCTGGCGAAATAACCATCCGTCCAGAACTCTCCACCCCACAACTGCTTCTTCACCTGCGGACAACGCCGAAATATTTCTCGCGCCGTCAGACTTTTGATCAACATGATCAGTCGTGTCACGCTATACGTCGGCACCGACTGAACCAGAAAATGCACATGATCTTTATCCGTTCCGATCTCCAAAAACTTGACTTGGTAACGCTCTGATATCGCCAGGCAGATCTGCTTTAACTCAATATCCACCGCATTATCGAACACCACGCGTCTGTACTTTGCCGGCAGCACAATGTGGTAGAGCAACACCGTTACGTTATGGCGCTTATGGATGTATTCACTCATCCCAAAAGCTTACGCCGCAAGCGGCGAGGTATCGAACCCGAAAGGGAATGACCGGAGCTGTTTCAGGGAAGCTCGAAGTAACTGCAGCTGCGGACTGGAAACTCTTCTTTGCTCGTCATTCCCGTGGCCGTAGGGACTGACGTTCTGAGAAGGGACGGTGAGAATAACGGGCCAGGTTCCAGCACAAACATTTGAGCCTGCGTGTACCCGATTGTTGTGTTTGAGGAGCAGATTTGTTCTGCTGCGTTGCAGACTTGCCCAATAGCAGCGGAGCAAGCTCCGCTCTACGGACGGCACATGCGTCCCAGGAAACAAGAACTCACCTCAAATTAAAAGCAACGAACTTTTTTACTCGTCATTCCCGCGAAGGCGGGAATCCATGGACTTAAGCCGTTGAACAACAAAGCCCCTGGATTCCCGCCTTCGCGGGAATGACGATTGCAGCTCGATGCATTCCGATATTGAGACAGGTTCTAGTCGCTGCCGCGCCCGGAGTCGGATGCATTGTCGTATTCCGCCAACGGGCTGTCCGCAGGGCATTTGTCGTCCGGGAAATCGAAGTCCGGCCTGAGCGCGAGCCCGCATTGCGAGATCGCCTGTAGACCCCTGCCCGGCCGCGCGCACTGTTTGTCGAAGGCGCGCACGAATTCATCCTTGCGGCGCACGAAATTCTCGCCGCAGCGCCGCGTGAGCTTGATGCGTTCCAGATCGTCCTGCGCGGCGTTGGTGCCGTCCAGTCCGTATTCCTTGAGCTCCACGGCGGACAGCAGCCGCAGCTTGCGGTTGGGGACGGTCATCATCAGGTCGGCGACCGCCACCGCCGCGCCGTTGCGCTCCAGGTATTGCTTCATCTGCGCATGCACGTCGCGCAATTCCTGGCTCAATTCCGCGCGCGTCGTCGCCGCCGATTCGATGCGCACCATGCGGTGGATCCCGATCTTTCCGGAAATCATCCGCATGTCGCCGGCCGCCAGGATCAACACGCACGCGCTGTGGCAGATGGCGTCCTCGCGCACGCGCACGGTCCACTGCGATTCGCCGATGATGTCGCCGGCCTTCATCGCATCCTCGATGCGACCGCCGCTGGAGTCGATATCGAGGATGCGCTGGCGGATGTCCATGCGGTTGGCGACGTTGGCGACGCGTTCCACCAGCGCGGTGAAATCGGCGCCGATCTCGCCGCTGTAACGCAGCCGGATGACGTCTTTGGACTGGCAGCCGGTCAGCGCATCGACCACTTTGAAGAATTCGAGATCGACCAGCGCGACACCCTCGTCGTCAACGGCGTCTGCCGCGTCGCAGCGGATCGTGGCCTTGCCGGAGGTGAGCCTGGCCGGCGGCCATTTGGTGCCGTTGTCGATACCGGTCTGTACGACGGGCGCATTCACCACCGGCGCCGCGCTGATCGCGCCCCCCTGGTGCGCGCTGGTCGCGGTCTCGACATCGACGGTCTTGCCCACAGTCCCGGAAGGCGTGTCGGGTTGGCAGGCCATCAGCCCCAGGCACACCACCACCGGCAGCAACCGCTTGCACATCGGTCGTCGCTGCCACTCGGGTCGAATCAATACCTGCCGCATCACCATTGTCTCAAGCCTGCCGGGTCGGGGTGGCCCGGGATCGCGACGCCGCCATCCGGCACAACGCCACCAGTCTAAAGTCGCAACCGCGGCGGCAACCGAATGCGCGATGAATCTTTCGCCACGCCTCACCAGTCCGTCGGCCGGTAATCCTTGAGGAATTGCCCCCACACGTGCTCGCCGGTATTGATGCCGTGGATGATCGGATCGACGATGCGCGCGGCGCCGTCGACGATGTCCAGCGGCGGGTGGAAGCGCTCCTCGATGGTCTTGCGCGCCGCGATCTCGACCGGATCCTCGTCCGTCACCCAGCCGGTGTCGACGCTGTTCATGTGGATGCCATCGCCGCGGTAATCGGCGGCGGCGGTGCGCGTCATCATGTTCAGTGCGGCCTTGGCCATGTTGGTGTGCGGATGACGCGTGGTCTTGAAGTTGCGGTAAAACTGGCCCTCGACCGCCGAGACGTTGACGATGTGCTTGTCGCGGCTTGGCTCGGTACCGGCCGCGGTGCGCAGCATCAGCGGCTTCAACCGTGCGTTGATGAGGAACGGCGCGATGGCGTTGACCAGCTGCACTTCCAGCAATTCCACGGACGGCACTTCGGCCATCAGCAAACGCCAGGAATTGCGCCCGCGCAGGTCGACCTGCTGCAGGTCCTGGTCGAGGCGGCCTTCGGGAAACAGGTGCTTTTGGCCGAGCAGTTCTTCGGCCAGCAACGGCACCTGCGACAGTTCCGCGGCGCGCGTCAGTCCGGTGGCATCGGCCAGATGACGCGCCGATGTCGACTGCATCAATGACGCATTGGTATCCGGCAACAGGCTGTAGCCGCGCAAGCCTTCATACGTGCCAAGAAGTCTGCGCACGGATTCGGGCGTGTCGTGCAGCGCAGCGGTCTCGCTGGCGATCATGTGCGCGTAGAACTCGGGCGGGCGGCGCACGGTCTGGCAGGCGTTGTTGATGATGAAATCGAGCCGATCGTGCGTCGCCAGCAATTCGGAGCAGAACGCTTCGACGCTGGGTGTATGCCGCAGGTCGAGCCCGAAGATTTCGAGGCGATGGCCCCACTGCTCGAAGTCCGTTTCCTGCGCGTAACGCGCCGCGGAGTCGCGCGGGAAGCGCGTGGTGACGATCAGCCGGGCGCCGGCGCGCAGCAGCTTGAGCCCCGCCTGGTAACCGATCTTGACGCGGCCGCCGGTCAGCAACGCGGTGCGGCCGCTCAAATCGGCGAGTTCGGTGCGCTTGGCGAAGTTGAAGTCCGCGCATGCGGGACACAACTGGTCGTAGAAATGATGAATGACGGAATATTTCTGCTTGCACACGTAGCAGTGTTGCGGCTCCACCGATTGCGACGACGACCCGCCACGTTCCAGCTGGTCGTCGTCGATGTCGCGCGGCTCGAAGTGTTGCGGCGGGAAATAATTGGGCGTGGTGAACACGGGCTTGCGGCGCAGCGTGCGGATGCCGGTTGCGTCGAGCACGGCGTCGTCGCGCTGGTTGCGCGCACTGTTGCGCTCGCGCAATGCGCTCTTGCGCAATTGCCGGCGCTCGCTGCGGTCGGGATTGATGACGCGCTCCATCGCCCGGCGCAGGCGCTTGCGGTCTTCCTCCGGCAGCCGGTCGAGTATGCGGCGGTCGGCAGCGACGGATTCCAGCAACTCGGTCGCGGCGCGCAGGCGTGCGGCCAGCTCGACCTCGGTGTCTTCCGCCTGCGGCGACGTATCAATCGGCTGGTTGGTCAAGAAACGTAATCCGGAGCGATCCGCGAATGCGGCTGGTGCAAGGCCTGGACGACCGCGAGGCCGCATTCTCCCCGGTAAACGCCGCGGCGGATAGTTCTCGATGGTCCGGAGAAGAGGCAGGGTGGGTCGCGGAGGACGCGAAGGTCGCAAAGGACGCGAAGCCAGGCGCGTAGCGATGGCTTCCTCGATGGTTCCGGGATCCTTGGCGGCCTAATTCAGACCTTACGTTTTCAGACGTTCCGGTAAGGCGCTGGCGGCGCACATCGGCGTCCACAACTTTGAAGCCGAGACGTGGCGAAGCGTTGGCGGAACCAAACGCAGGATTGGCTGCCCGCCCCAACCGTTTGGCCTTCTACGGTGCGGCCAATGCCCAGGCGATACTAGCAAGCAGGACGAGACCTAGCATGCCCCTGGCAATACTCTCGGCCCACAGCGATCTGGTTGACTGAGGTGGGTACATGGCGCCTCTCCTTTGCATGCACATGAAGCGCCTGATCGCGTCGAAAGTCTGCGATGCGGATCACAACGCGGCGATGCAGGGCGCTTTTCAGGCGCAGCCGTGTTCTGGTATTCATCTGCGGAGAAGTGGCGACTGAGCGAGAAGCTCACATGGCGTTTCCGGGCAAGGCGCAAGACTCACAATTCAAACGATCCTCTCTGGAAGCCGCGAAATGCCCGAGACCCCCGTTCGCCGCTGGCCCGGCCATGTCGTGCAACATCTCAAAGACATGGCGATCGATGCCGACGAAACCCTGGAAGCGGCAAACCGCCGCTTCGATGCCAAGTTCGGATTCAACCGCCCCCGCCACGTCGCCGCCTATCGTGCCTTCGCCGATGCGGGCGGCGTCGAGTTGTTCGGCCGCGTGCTGGCGGACGCGCCGGTGGGTGGACCGAAAGAAGACGACGGCTGGTGGGATAACCTGCTCAACACCTATCGCCGCTTCGAGAACGACGTGGTCGCCGGCGCCAAGCTCAAGGCGCAGTTCCGCGACACCAGCGCTGACGCGATCACCGACAACGACGGCTATTACCGGGTGCGCATCGCCACCGACTCGACGCCCGACGACCTGCTCTGGGATAACGCCACCATCTCGCTGGCTGACGGCTCGCTGCTCACGCTGCAACCGATCTTGCAGATTGGCCCGCTGGCAAAGTTCGGCGTGATCTCCGACATCGACGACACCGTGCTCCAGAGCAGCATCACCGACTGGAAGACCGCCGCGCAGCTGACCTTCCTGCACAACGCACGCACGCGCAAGCCGTTGCAGGGCGTGGCCAAGCTATATCAGGCCCTCCAGTCCGGAGCCGATGGCGCGGGCCGCAACCCGATTTTCTACGTGTCCAGTTCGCCATGGAATCTGTACGACCTGCTGGAGGATTTTCTCGAGCTCAACGCCATTCCTCACGGCCCGATCTTCCTGCGCGACCTCGGCCTGGAGGAAGGCAAGTTCATCAAGACTCCCGGGCACGGGCACAAGCTGGAACGTGCGCGCGAACTGATACAGCGTCTGCCGCATTTACGCTGGGTTCTGATCGGCGATTCGGGACAAGCCGACGCCGAACTGTATGCGGAAGCGGCGCGTGAATTCGGCGACCGCATTCTTGCCATCTACATCCGCGATGTCGACCTTGATACCGACTCGGCGCGCGACAAGTACGTGGACGGTTTCATCGAGAAGGTCGCGGGCACGCGCGTGCCGATGCTGCGCGTGGCCGACAGTGCTGTCATCGCCGCGCACGCACATGGGCTTGGCCTGATCGCTGAGTCGACATTGGCTGGCATCGACGCCGAAGTGCATCGCGATCGGCAGCGGCCGACGCTGGGCGAGGCTGCAGCAGACGCGGCAAAGGAAGGTGCGAAGGAGTCCATCGTCGAAGCAGTGACGCCGAAGAGCGAGTGATGTCGCAAGGGTGTCGCCGGAGGCTGCGCTGCACCGGCTTGTCAGACCCTCTTTCGGGTCTGCCCAGCGCGCAGCCAGCGCGCAGCAATCAGTCGATCTGGTACACCCGCGCTTTCGGCGGGTCTTCATCGACCTGCAGGAACCAGCGCCCGGCGACACCCGGAACCATGACGATCTCGGGCGCCTGCAAGGGCTTGCGCAGTTTCATGCTGCCCTTGAGCACTTTCCATTGCTGGCCGTTCTCCTTCGACTATCACAAATCCGGGAGCGCTCAGCGCAGCGACAGTCGCAGGCGCAGGCCGTTCCAATCCAGCAGCACACTGTCGGCGGTGATCTGCCCGACTACCGCGTCGCCGACGCGATCGCCTTCGGCCCGGCGCGTGCCATCGATGATCACGAAACGGCGCGCCGGGTCTTCATCCCACATGTGCATGCTCATCCGCAATGGCGGCAATTGCTTGCGCTGTTCGACGGTGAGGTCGGTCAGCTGCAGCGTGGCGCCAGTGCTTGACGTTGGCGTCGGCGATGCGGGCGTTGCTGTCGATGTCTTCGCCGGCACGGGTATCGCAGCCGTAGCGGAGCGCGCTGCGGGCAGTGGTGTTTCGCGCACGGGCGCAATCGACGGTGTCGCAGCCGTGCGCTCCTGCGGCATTACGTTGTCAGGCGCGGTGATGTTTGGGAGTTGCGCAGGCACCGTCATCGGCGCTGCAGGAATGGTTGCGGAAGGCGTTGCCTTGGTGACGGCAACTTGTGCCGCTCTGTCGTTTGCGCGTGGCGCAACATCGGCCGCATCCGTTTGCATTGCGGAGCGCGACTGTGATCCCGGCCGATGTACTTCTTCGGCAGGGCTCGCCACGACCGTCGCGTCGTTGTGCACCGACGATGACCACCACCCGCGCGCCGCCCATGCGCCGATCGCCAGCACGATGATCGCCACTACCAGCCATAGCGCCGGCGTCTGCGTGGAAACACGGGGCCGCACCGCTGGCGGCAATTCGGAGAACAAATCCGGTGCTTGCCCACGACGGCGCTCGGCTTCGGACTTGCGCAGTGCCTCGAGGATCAGCGACATCCCGGCCCCCTCATTGCAGCGACCGCGCGAGGCGCGGACCGGCCTGGTCGGCGGCCAGCGCCATCAGGGTTTCCGGGCCGACCACGCCATCGGTGATGAGTCCATGCGCGCGCTGGAAACGTCGGACCGCCTCGCGCATCTGCATGACGTTGGTCGATGGGCCAGGTGAGTTTGCAGCAGCGCCAGCGCCAGCGAGCCGTGCCCGGATCCAGTCGTGTGCCGGTCCGTTGGTTGCGGCAGTGATCGGCGGCGCAAGAAACTCCGGGCCGCGCCACAACGCCGTGAACTCGCCATTCCACCATTGCTCCAGCACCGTGCGATCCACATCGGATACGGTGTCGCCAAGACGCAGCCGCACCTGCACGGCATCGGCGCCCAGCAGCAACGCCCAGGCATCGCGTTGATCGATGCGCAAGCGCAGCAGTGCCGGGCGGCCGAGCATGGCGAGCTTGTCGAGGCGGGCAACGCCGCGCACGCAGTACAGGCCTGGCGCCAGCACCGGCGCGCAGGCCGCGGCCTGTGCCGCATCGATTGCCTGATTGGCATTCCACAGGACAAGCAGCCGATTCCACGCCGGTACTTCCGTGCCCTCGACACTGCGCAGGCGTTCTGCGAACGCGTCGGCGTCGAGCGCACGCGGTGCAATCGGGGCGAGCGGTTTTGCGAGGACTGCGGCAGGCATGGCCCTCGCCGGCGACGATGCATTTGATGCCGCCGGTGCTTGCGGGCGCGACCAGAGCGCGATCGCCGCCATCGCCACCAGTGCCGCCACCGCGAATGCCAGCGGCTGTTTCGGCAATGACCTCGCATTCGGTGCAAGCGCTTCCTTCGCGGCCTGATCGACAATGCCCGCGTCGAGCGACTCCAGATCGCGCGCATACCCGGCCAGCAGCGCGCGTTCGGCGACCACGTTGATCAGCCGCGGCACGCCACCGGAATGCTTATGGATGCGCTGCACGGCGGGCGGCGTGAACGGGAAGTGCTGGCCACCGGCCACGCGGAAGCGATGCCGCAGGTACTGCGCGGTCTCGGCGGGATCCAGCGGCGTTAGGTGGAAGCGCGCGGTGATGCGCTGGGCGAGTTGGCGCAGTTCCGGGCGCGCCAGCATCGTGCGCAGTTCGGGCTGCCCCAGCAGGATGATCTGTAGCAGCTTCTGGGTGTCGGTTTCCAGGTTGGTCAGCAGTCGCACCTGTTCCAGCGCGTCGGCCGACAGGTTCTGCGCCTCGTCGATGATCAGCACCACGCGCAGGCCCTGCGCATAGGCATCGAGCAGATAGGCATTGAGCAGATCGACCAGCGCCTTGATGCTGCCGCGCTTGCTTGCATCGGGACTGCCGTCGAGATCGAGCCGCAGTTCCTCGCAGATGGTTTCCAGCAGCTCGGCCGGGGTCAGCCGCGGATTGAGCACCAGCGCGACGCGCGTGGGCGTCTTGTCTTGCAGCAGAGGCAACTGTTCCAGCAGCAGCCGCGACAGCGTGGTCTTGCCGGTGCCGACCTCGCCGGTCAACTGCACGAACCCGCCACCGCCGCCCTGACCAATGCCGAACATCAGGTGCGCCAGCGCGTCCCGGTGGCGCTCGCTGAGGAACACGAAGCGCGGGTCGGGGGTGATCGAGAACGGCGGCTCATCCAGGCCGTAGTGCTCAAGGATCATGCGCTGGCTGGAAGTGGC
>JBBJNO010000102.1:0-5513 GCA_037720875.1 Luteimonas sp.
GGGCGGCATCGCGACCGCGACGCTGCCGCCGCGCGTTATCGGGACGCGATGCAGGCATTGCTCGGCTGACATTCCGATCGATACGTAGACCGGGTGGAGTAGAACGTCAGCGTCAGGGTTCGGCGGGCGCCGGCGGTGCACGCAGTGCGGGCGCCAGCGTGGCGGCATTGCCGTCGTTGCGGGCCGGCGCCACACCGACCAACCGTGCCAACAATGGATACACGTCGACGTTGTCGAAAGCCGGTACGCGCACGCCGCGCCTGAACGCCGGGCCGTGGGCAATGAAAATCGCGCGCATCGACGGCAGGATCGGATCGTAGCCATGCGAACCACGTGTGCTACCGCCCGAACGCCTGGCGATGGCCTCACGCGTGCGCGCATCCCAACCTTCCTGCATCTGGCAGACGATCGGCGGCACGCGCGGATGGCGGCCGTAATGCCAGCGCATCGGCAGTTCGGACTTGCGCCAGCAGGTGTGATGCGGATGCGCGCCGAGTAGTTGCGCCTCGGCCTGCACCTCGTGGCCGGGGCGCGGCCGGAAGCCCACCGATTGCCCCGCGGTCACATTGTCCGCATCGCCGGGATCGACCATGTCCTCCACCGCGACCGCATTGCCGGGCGCAACCGCAGCCATGCCGTGGTCGGACACGATCACCAAGTTGGTGCGATCGAGCACGCCGCGCTCGGAGAGCCCGTCCAGCAGTTGGCCGATGGCCGCATCGACCGCGCGCACCGCGTCATGCGCCTGCCGCGAATCCGGCCCGTGGTCGTGACTGTCGTGGTCGACCGTCTCGAAATACAGGGTGGCGATACGCGGCCGGGTCGCTGCCGGCTCCGACAGCCAGCCGACCACGGTCTCCACGCGCGCCGCCAGCGGCACGGTGTCGTCGAACGGCTGCCATCGCGTCGGCCGCACGCCCTGGATCGCCGCCTCGCTGCCCGGCCAGAACAGCGTGGCGCTCGGCAAGCCGGCCTTGGCCGCGCCGACCCAGATCGGCTCGCCGCCCCACCAGCGTCCGTCGCCCACCGCATCGCGTGCGGACCGGCTGAACGTGCCGAGCGCGGTATCGCGCATGGTGTTGTGCACGATGCCGTGGTGGTCCGGGCGCAACCCGGTGACGATCGTGTAATGGTTGGGGAACGTCAGCGACGGATACGACGGCGTCATCCACTCCGCACGCACGCCGTCGCGTGCCAGCCGTGCGAGGTTGGGTGTGATGCCCAGATCGAGATAGTCCGCGCGAAAACCATCCAGCGACACCAGCAACACGCTGTCGCGTTCGACGGGTGGCCGCGGGATGGATGCGCATGCCGCAAGCAGCAGGGCAAGCAGCAGGGTGATCGGGGATTGCAGCGGTCGTATGGTCATGCGCCGATCATACAAAGTGCCCATGGGTGGCGGGTGCTGTTCGACGACGGCACATCGCCCAGGCCCGCGACCGAGGCCCACGTTCGGCGTTCCGCGCCGGGCGCCGGGCCTGCCCGCAGGGGTGATCCGGCGACTGAACGGCATCGCGGTGGCAGCTGTCGGTCCCCGAAAAGCGGCGTATGGTTGGCAGTGGGCGAATGCCCCGCAACGATCCAGGTCATGTCATGAACTACACACAATTTTTCTGCCACGCACTGGCCACCACCGTACTCACCGCTGCGACCTTTGCGGCGTCTGCACAGGCGGCGCAGACGTCCGTCAGTACAGATGCCGGCGCGCAGGTGCAGGCTTCGGCAGGTAACACCGATTCCGATGTTCGCGGCGTCGCCGAAACCCACCCGTTCTGCCTGCAGCAAACGGGTTCGCGCCTCGTCGGTTCACGCATCGTCGCGCACGACAAATCCGCAAAACGCTGCAGTAATTTCGGCCGCGTCTATACCCAGGACGACATCGAACGCACCGGCGCTGTTGATCTGGCCGATGCGTTGCGCAAACTGGATCCGGCCATCCGCTGATTGGGATCGCCATTGTTCCTCCGACGCCCGGCTTATCCGGGCGTCTTGCTGTGTGGATTCGAGTCGCTGGACGCGATGCGATAATTGCGGCTTCACGCCACCGGCAAACCGCATGTCCAATCGCATCGATCCGTCCCGCGTCATCCGCGCGCCGCGCGGCAGCACGCTCAGCTGCAAATCGTGGCTGACCGAGGCTGCGTATCGCATGATCCAAAACAACCTTGATGCCGAGGTCGCCGAAAACCCGACCGAACTGGTCGTCTACGGCGGCATCGGCCGCGCCGCGCGCGACTGGGATTGCTTTGATGCGATCCTGAAATCCTTGCGCACACTCGAGGATGACGAAACCCTGTTGATCCAGTCCGGCAAACCGGTCGGCATCTTCCGCACCCACGCCGATGCGCCGCGCGTGCTGCTGGCCAATTCCAACCTGGTGCCGCACTGGGCCACGTGGGAACACTTCAACGAACTCGATCAGAAGGGCTTGATGATGTACGGCCAGATGACGGCCGGCAGTTGGATCTATATCGGCTCGCAGGGCATCGTGCAGGGCACGTTCGAGACTTTCGTCGAGATGGGGCGCCAGCATTACAACGGCGACCTCACCGGCAAGTGGATTCTCACCGCCGGCCTCGGCGGCATGGGCGGCGCGCAACCGCTGGCCGCATCGCTGGCCGGCGCGTGTTCGCTTAACATCGAATGCCGCCAGAGCAGCATCGACATGCGCCTGCGCACGCGCTATGTCGATGAGCAGGCGAACGATCTCGACGATGCGCTGGTGCGCATCGAAAAATATTGCGCGGCGGGCACGGCGAAATCGATCGCGTTGCTCGGCAACGCCGCCGACCTCCTGCCGGAACTGGTGCGCCGCGGCGTGCGTCCGCATGCGGTCACCGACCAGACCTCGGCGCACGATCCGGTGCACGGGTATCTGCCGATCGGCTGGAATGTTGAACAGTGGCTCGCCGAACAGAAAACAAATCCGGAAAAAGTACGCGACGCCGCCAAGCAATCGATGCGCGTGCATGTCGAGGCGATGCTGGCGTTCCAGCAGAGGGGCGTGCCGACGTTCGACTACGGCAACAACATCCGCCAGATGGCGTTGGACGAAGGCTGCAGCAACGCGTTCGACTTCCCCGGCTTCGTGCCCGCGTACGTACGGCCGTTGTTCTGCCGCGGCGTCGGTCCGTTCCGCTGGGTCGCGTTGAGCGGCGATCCGGAGGACATCTACAGGACCGACGCCAAGGTCAAGCAACTCATCCCTGACGACGCGCACCTGCATCGCTGGCTGGACATGGCGCGCGAACGCATCAGCTTCCAGGGCCTGCCCGCGCGCATCTGCTGGGTGGGGCTGGGCTTGCGCGACAAGCTGGGCCTGGCATTCAACGAGATGGTGCGCAACGGCGAATTGAGCGCACCGGTCGTCATCGGCCGCGACCACCTCGACAGCGGCTCGGTCGCATCACCCAATCGCGAAACCGAAGCGATGCTGGACGGCAGCGACGCGGTCAGCGACTGGCCATTGCTCAACGCGATGTTGAACGTGGCCAGCGGCGCGACGTGGGTGTCGCTGCATCATGGCGGCGGGGTGGGGATGGGGTACTCGCAGCACAGTGGGGTGGTGATTGTTTGCGATGGCAGCGAGGAAGCCGACAAACGCATCGCACGCGTGCTGTGGAATGACCCCGGCACTGGGGTGATGCGGCATGCGGATGCGGGGTATGAGATTGCCAAGGACTGCGCCAAACAGCGTGGCCTGAAGCTTCCGATGTTGTGATCTCGGCTTTTTGGCCGTCATTCCCGCGAAGGCGGGAATCCAAGGACGTGGCTCCTGAAAGCCAGCCTTGCATTTGCCTGTTGAACCCGCTGGATATCGGTGCCAGATTCGGCTCGAAAAATACGGAGACATGCATGCAACACATCCTGTCCAACGCCACGATCAGCATCACCGAACTCAAGCGCAATCCCACTGCAGTGATCAATGCCGCGAATGGAGAGCCGGTCGCGGTGCTGGTCAACAACAAGCCCAGTGCTTATCCAGTGCCTGCCGCGACCTGGCGCGCTCTGCTGCGCTCTGCTGGAACGTCTCGACGATTTGGAACTTGGGGTACTAGCCCATGCGCGTGCCCGGGAGCGCAAAATCAAGGTCACGCTGGATGACCTATAGATCGTCATTCCCGCGAAGGCGGGAATCCAGTGACTTCAAGCATCGAAAGCAAAGTCGCTGGATTCCCGCCTTCGCGGGAATGACGTGCCAAACACCCAATACTCCGTAACATTTGCTCACGACTTTAAAAGAGGAGTTCGTCGATGGCGAAGATGACTGAAGCCCAGCTGGTCGCACGCGATCGCAAGCGCAACATTGGTGAAGAACTGCTGCAGGCCGTTCGCGAAATCAAGACTGGCGGCGGGCGTCGTTTCACTTTGAAGGTCAGTCAGACCACCGAGGCGCGCCTCAAACTCAAACTCTCGCAAACCGAGTTCGCAGAAATCCTCGGCGTCTCCGTCCGCACATTGCAGGACTGGGAACAGGGCCGCCGCCAGCCCAGCGGTGCGGCCAAGGCATTGCTTCAAGGTCGCGACCGCATCACCAAACGTCGTGCGCAAGGCGTTGAAGGCGGCATGACAACCGTAGGCTGGGTTGGCTCCATCAACCCAGCAGATTTAACGCTACAGATGCGGGGTTGTAAAGCTAACCCAGCCTACGCTATTCACTGAGTAACTTTAACAATCGCGCACGATTGCCCTGCGCAATAGATTTAAACCGCTCTTCAATCTGAGCTACATGGTCGTAGTGACCCATCAACTTACGTGCTGTATGTCTAGCGCTGCTGATATCAGTTGCATTATTCAACTCTTCGTTTAGCGACTTGATTTTTCGTTGCTGGGCGGGTGGTGCGAACTGATGCCCTCGACTTAGCTGCACGCCAGTGATCATCCTAGGTGAAATCTTTCGCGTCACGAAAGTCTTTCCTGGATGCAATTTCAGGCCGTGCTTTGTCATTAACGATCGTACCCACTCTAGATCCGTCAGCGAAATGCTAGGCGCTGTGATTCCCCCGTCGTCGACATACATTGATAATCGCCCACCTCGCGAAACTGCCCGGCACGCTATGGCGTCTAGAGTTCTTTTGTGACAAAAGAAGGCAACGACTTCGCTGTGCACTCCGCCTGTCGGCAAATGGCGACGATCAAAGCAACAAATCTGAGCGAGTAAATTTGAGATATCAGCACTACATAAAAGTCGATGGAAGAAAAAATCAAATACATGTTTGAATGTCGTTGACGGATAGAATTTTCTAACGTCAAACTGAAGCATCGGCTCATCATGCAAATGCATTCTGGCGTTGCTTATGAAAGATCGTCCTCGCACTCGAAAAAGGTGTCAGGGACAATTCCTGAAACCCGCGTAAGGCGGGTTAAAACCCGCCCTATGTAGGGCGGGTCTCGACCCGCCGCTTTGCAGGGTTTTCCGACGTCGGGGAAATAGGTTTCCCAACCCGAAAAAGGTGTCCGAAAAAGGTGTCAGGGACAATTCCTGAAACCCGCGTAAGGCGGGTTAAAACCCG
>JBBJNO010000102.1:5613-8276 GCA_037720875.1 Luteimonas sp.
CCCTACGTAGAGCGGGTCTCGACCCGCCGCTTTGCAGGGTTTTCCGACGTCGGTGAAGCAGGTTTCCCGATAGCTGCAACACGCCAAGATCCCCATGGTGTCGGCCATGCCAAATTACCGACGCGTCTGGGTGCCCGGCGGCACTTACTTCTTCACCGTCAACCTGCTTGAGCGGAACCGGCGGCTGCTGGTGGACCATGTCGATCAATTGCGCGCCGCGTTCCATGTTGCACGGACCGCGCGTCCATTCGAAGTCATGGCGGCGGTGGTCTTGCCGGATCATTTGCATTGCGTGTGGTGGTTGCCTGCCGGCGACGCCGATAACGCGACGCGTTGGCGGCATATCAAGGCAACGTTCTCGCGATCCTTGCCTGCGACCGAGCGTCGTTCGCCGCGACGGCTGGTGAAAGCGGAACGCGGCATCTGGCAACGCCGTTACTGGGAACACCTCATTCGTGACGAACGCGACCTTGCCGCTCACATCGACTACATCCACTTCAACCCGGTGAAGCATGGTCATGTGGCAAGGGTCGTTGACTGGCCGTATTCGACGTTTCACCGCGAGGTGCGATACGGCGTCTTGCCTGCGGATTGGGGAGGCGGGATGCAGTTGCCTGACTGGGTGGGCGAGCGGGCGATGGCGGGTTAAAACCCGCCCTACAGGTGCTTCCGGCGTTCGATCTCCAGCCTACGAAACAGGGCGGTGGCGGGTTAAAACCCGCCCTACGTAGGGCGGGTCTCGACCCGCCGCTTATCTACGAAGCTGCGAAACCGTGATCCAAACCGGCGGGCGAGTTGTTCCAGGCTCAATCGCGAGCCTGCCTCGTTGTCTTCCACCCGCAAGCCTGTTGGCAGGTTTGTGAAAAGCAGGGTGACTCCGGTTCCGCCAGTCGCCTCTTCAAACGTGGCCGCATCGTCGTCTCGCCCAAGAGCGTCCGATCGGTGGTGACGAAGCCCGTAGGATGGGTTGAGTGCAGCGATACCCATCGATCAACACGCGCAGCATGGGTATCGCCTTTGGCTCAACCCATCCTACGAAGCTGCGAAACCGTCATCCAAACCGGCGGGCGAGTTGTTCCAGACTCAATCGAGAGCCTGCCTCGTTGTCTTCCGCCCGCAGGCCTGTTGGCAGGTTTGTGAAAAACAGGGTGACTCCCGTTCCGCCAGTCACCTCTTCAAACGTGGCCGTCATCGTCATCTCGCCCAACAACGCCGGATCGGTGGTGACGAAGCCCGTAGGATGGGTTGAGTGCAGCGATACCCATCGATCAACACGCGCAGCATGGGTATCGCCTTTGGCTCAACCCATCCTATGAAGCTACGAGGATTCATGTGTGCCGTAGGGTGGGCTCAAGCCCACCTTTGCGCCGGTTGCTTCGCATGCGGCACCCACTGGAACCGTCGTCAGGAAGACTTCGCTCCAAGTTCAACCACCGGTGCGAAGCCGCCAAAGATCAAACGCTTGCCATCGAATGGCATCGGATTGACGTCGGGCTTCAGCCGCGGGTCTTCCATCGCCTTTTCCATGCCCGCGTCGCGCGTCGCCTTGTCGGGCCATTCGATCCAGGAAAACACGACGGTCTCGTCGTCCTTGGCCTGCACGGCGCGGCGGAAATCGGTCAGGGTGCCGTCCTTTACGTCGTCGCCCCAGCATTCGAGGATGCGGGTGGCGCCGTAGTCCATGAAGACCGAGTCGCCGTCGTTGGCGTGGTCGATGAATTTCTGCTTGTTGGCGGTCGGGACTGCAAGCACGAAGCCGTCGATGTAGGACATGGAATATCTCCTTCGTTTGGGGGATATAGCCATCCCAACATAGGGCCGAGCCCGTTAAATCCGGGTGGGTGCCGCGGTGTCGAGCATCAAAAACGCGAAGGGATCATGGCTCTATGATTCAAGGCGACCCATGCACTGGCGCCCCCATGACGTCCGAACTCGACAACCCATTCTGGTCTTTGTTACGCACCCGCCATCGTGCCCTGGCGAAATGCGTGGGCGATGTGGCGCGTTATCCGCCGGAGTACGCGCCGTTCCTTGGTGTGGTCAGTGCGGGAATGGATGTGTCCGCAGCGATCGCGTCCCTGGTCGAGCCCGACGAGACCGTGTACCTGCTCGGAGTCGCGCCGACGTTGCCGGATGGATGGCAACTCGAGGCGTATCGACCCCTGGCGCAGATGATCTGCACGACACCGCTGCCGGTGATCGACGGACCGGACATCATCGAACTGTCCGGTGCGCATCGCGCCGACGTGCTGGCGCTGACCGCGCTGGTGTACCCGCACTACTTCCGTCCGCGCACGATGGACATGGGCCGCTACTTCGGCATGTACCAGGACGGCCGCCTCGCGGCGATGATCGGCGAGCGCCTGGGCACGGACGCGCATACGGAGATGAGCGCCATCTGCACACATCCCGATTTCCATGGCCGCGGCTACGCCCGCCGGTTGACCGCCATGCTGACCAACGACACCCTCGACCATCGCCGCACGCCGTTCCTGCACGTCAGCCACGAAAACATCCGCGCCAAGCAGGTGTACGGACAGATCGGCTACCGCCACCGTTGCGATATCCCGTTCTGGTCGTTGCAGCGCACCGATCGTGCCGCGTCGCCGTTCGTGGCAGGCTAGGCACCCGCCACTTCCAGCCAGCGCATGATCCTTGAGTAC
>JBBJNO010000002.1:0-30980 GCA_037720875.1 Luteimonas sp.
CAACACCCTCGCCGACCTGCGCGCCCGCGCCGATACCTTGCGTCCGCTGCTGGCCGCGCACGGCATCCGCTTGCGCGACGAGATCATCGAGGATGCAAGTCGCTCGATCCTGGACGGCTTAGACACCCCGCCGCGCATGACTGAAACCACGGCGCGGCTGCGGCGTGCGCTGGATGATGTCGACCAAGTCGTGGCGAAACAACGTGTGCGTCGCCGCGCGGCGCAACGTTGATTGAATCAGGCAGTTGTCCGCGAAGTTGGCGAAGGTCGCAACAAATCTGATAGGAAGCTATCTCAAACAAGAGCAAACGAACTTCTGACTCGCCATTCCCGCGAAGGCGGGAATCCAGCGACTTTAAGCCGTTGAAAACAAAGGCACTGGATTCCCGCCTTCGCGGGAATGACGATGGCAAGGCCTGAGGGTTCCGATATTGAGATAGGTTCAAGGGAATTTTTCGCGTTTTTCGCGTTCTTCGCGGATCGATGCACTGGTGTGATTGCTCTACCCACGCGGCACAAGCTCGATGGCACTGATCGCACCCTCCGGAGAAACACATGGCCAAGTTCAAGAAATCCACGAAGAAAACCACCACTGGCAAGGCGGGCGTGCAGGACCAGGCGACGCGCCTGTCGAAGACGTTGAGCGAGTCCGCTTCGCAGATCTGGCTGGCCGGCATGGGCGCGTTCGGACGTGCACAGGCCGAGGGCACCAAGTTGTTCGATGTGCTGGTCAAGGAAGGCATGACGCTGGAGCAGTCCGCGCGCAAGCTGGCCGGCGGCCGCGCCGAAGCGGTGCGCGATGCCGTCGAGAACCGTGTGTCGCAGACCCGCGAGCGCGCGGTCGATACCTGGGACAAGCTGGAAAACGTATTCGAGGATCGCGTGCAGCGCGCGCTGACGAAGCTCGGCGTCCCCGGGCGTGATGACTTGAATGCATTGATGGATCGCGTCGACACGTTGAACGCGCAGCTACGCCGGGTCAATGCCGCACCTGTGGCGCGCAAGGCTGCGAAAAAAGCCGCGCCACGCAAGGCCACCAAGACGGCGGCCAGGAAGTCCGCCGGGCGCAAGGCCGCCAGGAAGTCCGTTTGAGGATTGCGCATGGTGGTTCGTGCCGCCATGCAGGCTTAGCCCGCCAGTCCGCAACAAGATCCGCAGCTCCCTCCCCCCGCGGTTCTGGACTGGCGGACTTCTTCATTTTTCGGTTCGCCCCCGCGACGTATAGTGGCGACCCGCTGATCGCTGATTCCACCGAATGACGCCGTTCGTACTTGTAATTCTTTGCACCATGGCCATCGGCCTGGGGACCAGCGTCTATCTCTGGCATGTTCGCCGCCGCGAGGCCGAAATGGCCGCCGGCCTCACAGCGTTGGCCGCGATGCGCTGGCGCGACTTCGCGGCGCTGGTGCTGCGCATGTTGGGGGAGCGCGGTTACTCGACCATCAACCTGCATCCGCTCGGCAGCGGCGACCAACGCGATTTCATCATGCAGCGTGTCGGCGAGCAGTGTGTCGTGTCCTGCAGGCACGGTTCCGCCTACCACTTGAATGCCGACGACCTGAAGGAGCTGGGCGACAGCATCCGCATGCACGATGCCGGCAGCGGAAAATTGGTGACCGCGGGCCAGTTCACGCCCGATGCGCAGGCCGAAGCCACCCGGCAACGCATCGAATTGATCGACGGTGCCACGCTGTGGCCCGAAGTTGCGCCGCTGCTTCCTGCCGCGCAACTGCAACATCTGCAAGCCATCGCGGCAGGAAAGGCCAAGCGTGAGATTGGTGTTGCCTGGTTGTTCACCGTGCTTGCAGGCGTGGCAATCGCGCTGCTGATGCCGCGAATTGCGAGAGAACCCGCTGACACGTCGGCGCCAGCGTCGGCGTCGGTTGCGACGCCACCCCCGGCTGCAACTGCACCCGCGTTTGAATCGCAGTCGCCCCCGTCCCTGCCGGAACCACCACAATCGGAAGCGCAACAACGACAGCAGGCACTGACTGCGATCACGGCACTGCCCGATGTCGAACGTGCACTCTGGTCCACGCAGTCAACCATGTCTGTGTACCTGCTCGCGGACAAGCAACAACCCTGGACGGATATCTGCGACGTGTTGTCGCGTTACGAAGCGGTACGCGCCGTGCGCGTGCAGCTCACGCCACCGGCGGGAAGCGCGTCGCAGGTGCGTTTCCGACAGTGTTTCGCGTATTGATTCATCCGGTTTCGAACGGGCTCTAACGAGTGGTGACCTGTAGCCTGGGTTGAGCGCAGCGATGCCCGGGCACTTCGGTGATCCAACAAAGAGCCCCGGGTATCGCTGCGCTCCGCCCGGGGCTACGGATTATTCCTGGGTTTGATCCGATCCACGATCAACCCATCCATCACCAGTGCACGCCCCGCATCAGCGATGCAAACGCGATCTGTTCGTTGCTGGGCTGGGCTTCACCCTTCGACGCCGTCTTGTCGCCCTTGGCCGCCGCCGAATCCGGGAACAACTCGAACGCGGTGTTCATCACCACTTCGTAAGCCTTCGGCGCCACCGCATTGATCAATGCGGAAAAAATCCCCAGTCGCGTCGCGATGCGGCTCGGCTTCTCGATGATCGCCTTGACCAGCAGGTCGGCCGCTTCCTCGGGCGTCAACGTCGGCACGCTGTCATACATCTTGGTCGGCGCGATCATCGGCGTCTTCACCAGCGGCATGTTGATGGTGGTGAAGCTGATGCCCTTGCCTGACAGTTCACCTTGGGCGCAGCGGCTGAAGGCATCGAGCGCCGCCTTCGAGGCAACGTACGCGGAGAAACGCGGTGAACTTGCCAGCACGCCGATCGAACTGATGTTGATGACGTGGCCCTTGCGGCGATGGGTCATGGTCGGCATGAAACCCATGATCAAGCGGATGCTGCCGAAATAATTCAGCTGCATCGTGCGTTCGAAATCATGGAAACGGTCGTAGCTGGCCTCGATCGAACGCCGGATCGAACGGCCGGCATTGTTGATCAGCACATCGACGTGGCCGTGCTCCTTGATGACCTTCGCCACCAGCGCGTCGCAACTGGCCATGTCGGCGAGGTCGGCGGTGTAGGCGAACACCTTGCCGCCGGCCTGCTTCATCGCGTCGCGCGCCTTGAACAACTCTTCCTCGCCGCGCGCCACGATGACCGTGATTGCGCCCGCCTCGGCGACGCGCTGCGCGGTGGACAGGCCGATACCCGACGAGCCGCCGGTGATCACCACCACCTTGTTGCGCACCTTGCCCTTTAGCGTGCGATCGATGAACAGATCGGGGTCGAGATGCCGTTCCCAGTAATCCCACAGCCGCCACGCGTAATCATCCAGCCGCGGCACGCTGATGCCGCTGCCACGCAGCGCGCGCTCGGCCTCGCGATTGTCGAAGCGCGTGGGATAGGTGATGAACTTCAGTGTCTCCTTCGGAATCCTGAAATCGCGCAGCAGCATGCCGATGAAGCGCTTCACCGGCGGCAGGTTGCCGGCTGCGGTGCGAATGCTGCCCGGCACGAACGCGAACATGCGCGCATCGATGCGCATCGTCATCTCCGGCGCATGGCCGGCGCGCGCGAAGGTGTTGAGCACTTCGCCGACGCGCATCGGCTCGGGATCGGTCAGGTGGAAACAGTGCCCGTCGAGCTTGGGCTTGTGCGCGATGTGATCCATCGCGTCGGCGACGAAATCGACCGGCACGATGTTGATGCGCCCGCCTTCGATGCCCAGCGTCGGCATCCACACCGGCAGCATCTCGCGCATTTTCTTGATGAAGGTGAAGAAGTAGTACGGGCCGTCGATCTTATCCATCTCGCCGGTCTGCGAATGTCCCACCACCATGCCGGGGCGATAGATGCGCCATTTGATCCGCGTCTCGCTGCGCACCAGACCCTCGGACACGTGCTTGGTGTGCAGGTAGGGGTCGTCCAGGCCTTCGGCTTCGTCGAACATGTCCTCGCGAAACACGCCCGGGTAGATGCCCGCCGCCGCGATCGAACTGGTGTGGTGGAAGCAGCCGCCCTTGATCGCGGCCGCAAGGTCCAGCGCGTGCTGCGTGCCATCGATGTTGGCGGCGCGCTGGCTCTCGGCATCCGCGGCCAGGTCGTAGATCGCGGCCAGATGAAAAAAGTGCTGCACCTTGCCCGACAACGCGCGGATCTGCGCCGGCGTCACGCCGCATCTTGGTTTGGTCATGTCGCCCGCGACCGGCACGATGCGCGTCATGTCCCAGCCCATCTTCTTGCCGATGGCGTCGAGCTTCTTCTGCGATTCCTTGCGCACCAGCACGTAAATGATATTGGGCGCCTTGGCGGCGCCCGTGCGCTTGAGCAGGTTGCTGACCAGATAACGACCGATGAAGCCGGTGGCCCCGGTGACGAAATAGCTCATGCGCGCTGCTCCTGATGCCGACGATGCGCCTACGTTGCCAGAGCGGTGCTCCGGTAACAATCAGCTTGCGTATTGACCCCCTCGGCAACGCGTGCTCAGATGCTCCGAAACCGCTCGAGGAACGGATCATGGCGAAGGCAGCATCCCTGAAAGAACAGTTCGAGCAGGCCGCGAAAGACATCCACAACCTCGGCGAGCGGCCGGACAACGACACCTTGCTGCGGCTCTACGCGCTGTACAAGCAGGGCGCCGAAGGTGATGTCAGCGGCGACAAGCCCGGCTTCTTCGATTTCGTCGGCACCGCCAAGTACGAGGCCTGGGCCAAGTTGAAGGGCACGTCGCAGGATGATGCGATGCAGAAATACGTCGATCTCGTCAACAAGATGACGGGCTAGAAACTCCTGTCCCTGATCCTTGACTTGTCATTCCCGCGAAGGCGGGAATCCAGCGACTTTCATGTCTTGAAAACAAAGACACTGGATGACCAGCCTGCGGCTGTTATGGAGCGCTTCCCGCCTTCGCGGGAATGACGTCTCGGAACGTTGATTCAGTGAACTGAGACAGGTTTGCACCCATGGCCCGCGACACCCATCAGCGCATCCTCGACGCCTCCCTTGCGATGTTCAACACGCAGGGCGAGCCCAACGTCACCACCAACCATATCGCAGACGAGCTGGAGATCAGTCCGGGCAATCTGTACTACCACTTCCGCAACAAGGACGACATCATCGAGCAGTTGTTCGGCATCTACGAACAGCGCATCGATACCGCATTGGCGACGCCGACGGGACGCCTGCCCAACCTCGAGGACATCTGGCTGCAACTGCACCTGGTGTTCGAGTGCATCTGGGATTACCGGTTTTTATACCGCGACCTGGTCGACATCCTCAGCCGCAACCGCCGCATGCGCATCCGCTTCGCCCGCATCCTCAAACGCGCCGATGACAGCGCGCATTTCGTCATGCGCGGGTTGTCGAAAACCGGCGTGATGCGCGCCTCCCCCAGCGAACTCGACGCCGCCGCCACCAACATCATCGTCATCGCGACGTTCTGGTTGAACTATTCGGCGGTGCGCGGGGAGAAGGACGAACAAGTCGCGATTCGTGCCGGGATTGTGCAGGTGATGATGTTGCTGGCGCCGTTTTTGCGGGATGCGGAGAGGGTGCATTTGAATACGTTGATGCAGGCTTATGTGGATTGAAATCGATAGTCACTTCCGGCTCAAAGCGGTCACCGAAGCATTGACATCAAAAATCCAGTGATAACCAAGTCAATAGGCGTGACACCAACCGAGCGGATGCTCGCGGAGTTCTGTGAGCGTTCCTTTCTTAAGCTCTGGAGCTACCCAAACCCGTTCAAGGATGATGGCCATGAACTTTGCGACCTTCTCGCGGTGTTTGGTGACTACGTCTTCATCTTTTTCGATCGCGAGAACCAGCTTGCCGAAGTGTCTGGTAAAAGCCAACAAGTCTTATGGGACCGATGGAAGCGAAACGTAGTCGATCGTCAGACTAAGACTGCACACGGTGCTGAACGATATATCCGGAGTGGGCGACCCATCTTCGTTGATGCGAAGCGGACTACACCCTTCCCACTCACAATTGACACGAAGAAGGCGATCATTCACAAGATCATCGTCGCACACGGAGCAAAGGAGGCTTGCGAACAAGCCTCGGATCAGAACGTCTACGGAAGTCTTGCGATTAGATATTTCGAGACTGACGGTGGTCCGACGCAACCCTTTCACATCGAAATCGACAAGCGAAATCCCGTCCATGTATTTGACAGCCACAACTTCTCCATCGTGCTAAGCGAACTGGATACAGTCAGCGACTTCTCCAACTATCTCAATGAAAAGCAGCGCGCCATCGCCAAGTTTGATTCCTTGGTGTACTGCGGCGAGGAGGACTTGCTCGGTCATTACCTCCTCAACTATGACAATGAGAAAAAACAACACGTCATTGGCACGAAGCGCGATGATATTAACAATGTGATGATCGGTGAGGGCGAATGGCACGATTTCATCAAGACTGATCTCTACAAGAACACAAAGATTGAAGACCGGATTTCCTACTTCTGGGATGAGCTCATTCAGCGGACGTGCCAGAATGCAGTGAGCGGTACTCTCGGTGGAAACTCGGATCTTCTACGCGGGAAGAGCGCCATATTCGAAATGGTGAAGGAGCCGCGATTTGTTCGCCGTGCGCTAGCTGACAGAATTAGGCGGACTGTCGTCAACTTTCCGGATCACCCTACTCAGTTCACCCGGCAAGTGACTTTCTTGCCTTCTTATCTTGCAGATGTCGGCTATGTGTTTTTTCAGCTTAGGGTGCCAGCGGCTTATCGGACGCAACCTGATTACCTGGATAAACGGCGACTACTACTCGAAGTCGCATGTGGCGCGGCAAAAAACAAATTTCCGCATCTTAATAAGGTTATCGGTATTGGGATGGATGCGCCCAAGTACGCGGGTGACATGAACTCGGAGGACTTCATCCTATTACCATGCGAGATTTGGACGGATGAAATGCGCGCGCATTATGAAGAGCAGAATCAAGAATGGAGATTCTTCGAAACGGAACAGCTTGAGCAATATAACGAGCACATTACTCAATTTGTTCCACCATCAACTGTCACAACCAACACTGTCCAGCCAAAATATGAAGCGGGGCGCAATGACCCGTGCCCATGTGGGTCAGGAAGTAAGTACAAGAAGTGCCACGGAACCTAGTCTTCCTCCGTTCGCGTATGGCGCAATAACCCAAGGGCATTGCGCCGCATGCTTCCCGTGGCCGCGAGACACACACTTGGCATCACGCCATGTCCGCGCGATGATTCGGCACTCCAAACAGGTTGATGCCAATGAAGCCTCTTGTCCTTGCGATCGCCATGGGGCTGCTGTCGCCTCTGTTTGCTGCACACGCTCAATCACCCGACGCGCCCGCCATGGCGCGAGCCGTCACTGCGAAGCCCGTCCCGGCATGGGTCGCCAAGAGCAATACGCATGCGCAACTGCTGCTTGATATGGAAGCCCGGTTCAACCCCGAAGGGGCGTCGTCCACCGGGCTGGTGCAATACGACGGATTGAGCCGGGACATGGGTCTTGGCGTCGATGCGCGCCGCCGCGAAGCACTCACGCAGGTCAAGGCCGCGCTTGAGCAGGCCTTGCGATCGGAGCGCGATCCCAACGTGCGCCAGGACCTGCAGATCATGATCGACGCCGCCGCGCTGCGGATCGAGGGCATCGCGCTGTCGTCCAAATACGTGCGCGACTGGACCGACGCGACCCAAAGCGTGTTCCGCGGCCAGCAGGGCCTGTTGCAGAAACAGACCGCCGCGGCGCGGCGACCCAAAGCCGTCGAGCGCCTGCAGCGTTATGTCGGCCTTTGGCCACAGAGCGCATCGATCTTTTCGGACGCCAGGGCGCGCTATCTGGAAGGTGCCGGCAAGGGTCTGCTGGAGCCGACCAGGCTGGAGGTCGAACAGGCGATCGCGAATGCGCCGACGTACCTGGACGGCGTGCGCAAGCTGTATGCCGAGTTTCCGCAAGCAGATACCGCGCCTGCACTGGCCGCGTTCGAGACGCAGACCAATGCGTACACGGAGTGGCTGCGCAGCGACGTGCTGCCGGTCGCGCGCGTCGAACCCAGGCTGCCGCCCGAGCTGTACGCGTTCCGGTTGAAACAGGTCGGGATCGACATCACCCCGCAACTCCTGATGCAGCGCGCGCAACTGGAGTTCATCGAAACGCGCGCGATGATGCAGCAGATCGCGCCGCTGGTGGCCAAGGAAAAGGGCATCGACGCGCGCGATTACCGCGCCGTGATCCGCGCGTTGAAGCAGGACACGATTCCCAACGATCATCTTGAAGCGCGCTACCGCGCGATCATCGACGCAATCGATCCGATCATCCGCCGCGAACGCATCGTCGACGTCCCGCAGCGCCCGATGGTGATGCGCCTGGGCTCGCCCGCCGAAAGTGCCGCGCAACCGGCGCCGCACTTCCGCGGTGCACAGCTGATCGGCAACACCGGCGAGCAGGGCCAGTTCGTGCTGCCTCTGGGCAACCCTGCGTCCGGCGCCGACGCTCTGTACGACGACTTCAACTATCCGTCCGCGGCCTGGACCCTGAGCGCGCACGAAGGACGCCCTGGCCACGAACTGCAGTCCACGGCGATGATCGAACGCGGCGTGTCGCTGGCGCGCGCACTGTTCGCTGGCAACTCCGTCAACTCCGAAGGCTGGGCGCTGTATGCCGAGGCCGAGATGGTGCCGCATGAGCCAATGGACGGGCAGCTGATCGCATTGCAGTTCCGCCTGCTGCGCGCCGCGCGCGCGATGCTCGACCCGATGCTGAACCTCGGGCTGATCGACCGCGCACGTGCGGAAAAGGTGCTGCGCGAAGAAGTGGTGCTCTCCAACGCCATGACGGGACAGGAACTCGACCGCTACCAGTTCCGTTCGCCGGGACAAGCCGGCAGCTATTTCTACGGCTACACCCGGATCATGGAACTGCGGGTCGAGAGCGAGCTGGCGCTCGGCGACCGGTTCGACCGGCTCGCATTCAACAACTTCCTGCTCGACCAGGGGCGGCTGCCACCAAACCAGCTTGCCGAAGCCGTACGCACACAGTTCGTGCCGACGCAGAGGAAAACGCGTTGATGCCGAATCCTTAGCGATACATCAGGTATCGGCGATACTGGCTCAACGCCCCTTGCGCACAACCCGCACATCCGCATGCTTGCGTGCACTGCCGCTGCGGGGTGAGGCTTTCTTCGCAGCAGGCTTGCGAGCCTTCCGCACGGGACGCACGGGCTTGGTTTGCAGGCCAAACTTCTCGATCAATGGTGCAAGCACCGCTTCAACTTCTGCGGCGAACTTGCCGAGCTTCGGCCCAGCCTGTTCCTGCGCCGTGAGGAAGATCCCGCGCGCGATGTCGCGGGTGTCGCATGCGGCCTCCATCGCGCGTTGGCGTAGTCCCGCGGTTTCGTCGAGCGCGATCGCGGCGGCGATCTTCGCTTCGCGGCGCGCGACGGAGGCTGCGCCGAGCGCGGCGAGCCAGACGTGGCGCAGCGTGGTCTGGTTGTCGTGACTGGAAGATTTCTTCGCGGACATGCTGTTGCTCCGATGTCGGCCGGATGGCCGGTGTCATGCACGCAGCCTGTGCCGGCGACGTGGAGCAAACACACTACCCTTGCGCGGAATCGCACATCGCGTAATGCTGCCTCGCCCTTCGCAACAAGGACTCCACATGGCCGCCAAAAGCAACTGGCCCGCATTCCCGCACGACGCCAAGGGCTTCATATACGCGGGCGATGCGTTGAAGAAGGCCTGGCCGAAACTGCATGCCGGCGATGGCGAGCCCTACCCCGATGCCGAACGCGCACAGGCGCTGCTCGATGCCATCGGCAAGGCGCCGAAAGGCATGACGGCCGATGCATTGGCGACGCAGTGGCAGGACGCGTGGCGCGCGTTCCATCGCGGCGACTTCAAGGCCGCGTTCGATGCAGGCGAAGCGTTGGGGCCATTGGGTGCTTCGGTCGCGGTCAAGGCCATCGGCATCCACGCCACGCATCTCATCGACGACGATGGGGAAAAACTCAGGCGCTTCGAGCAAGGCGCCAAGTTGGCGGAAGCCGCAGTCAAAGCGTTGCCCGATGAAGCCAACAGCCACTACCGCCACGCGTTCGCGCTGGGCCGCTACAGCCAGGGCCTGAGCATCACCAAGGCGCTCAAGCAGGGCATCGCCAGCAAGGTCCGCGCATCGCTCGATACCGCGCTGGAACTCGACCCCAGACACGCCGAAGCGCACACCGCGCTGGCGCTGTACCACGCCGAGATCATCGGCAAGATCGGCGCGATGATCGGCGGGTTGACCTATGGCGCAAAGGCGGCGGAAGCCGAATCGCATATCAGGACGGCGCTGAAGCTGACCCCCGCCTCCCCCATCGCGCATATCGAGCACGGCAACATGCTGATGCTGCTGTACGGCGACAAGAAGGAGGATGCTGCGGCTGCGGCATATGAAAAAGCCGCGAGCCTCAAGCCTGTCGATGCGATGGAAGCGCTGGATGCGCGCTATGCGAAGGAGCAACTGGAATAGGTCTTGTGGGAGGGGCTTCAGCCCCGACGCTGGCATCGCATGGATTACACCCTGGTTTGAACCTGCGGTAATTTCACCGCGGCCGACCTCGGGGCTGGAGCCCTCCCACAAGAGGTCTCCTCCGAATTCTTGTCTGACTATGACCATCCCCGTAAACTACGCACCCGGATTCCAGTCCCCGGGCGGTTAGCTCAGCGGTAGAGCATCGCCTTCACACGGCGAGGGTCGCAGGTTCGAACCCTGCACCGCCCACCACTAAAAACAAGGGTTTTTCAGCAATCGGGCTCAGACCGGATTTTTTGTTTACGTGCAATGTAAGTGCAACCTTGGGGCTATAGCGAATGGGGGTCGACCGCGAATTGCTTAGCCGGTCAAGCGCATTTCAGTACTCACTTCGAGAGGCGTTGATTGGGGAAACGGAGCGAGCGATTCCGCCCGGCGCCCGCAATAATGCGGTTTTTGCGTATTGCAAAATTGCCTTGGAGCATGGCGCGGGCATTCAAACCCTGTTTGGGGATGACAATCCAATCGCTGCGTTAGCCCTCGTCCGCTCTCAATACGAAGGCGTTTTAAGAGGGTCTTGGATTCGCTATGCAGCCGCGGACGTTTGGCTAGAAAAGTTCTCCTCTCCTCCCGAGTCAAACGAGGGTCGCGAATCGGCGGTATTTCCCCATGTGCATGCAATGCTCGACCAGCTCCAAAACTCCCAAGCGGAGTCGGCTCTGCACACGTCTCTTGCAAGCCTCAAGGCCAAGGCTTGGAACACACTCCACTCATACACTCACGGTGGACTCTTACCGATGATTCGCGCCTTGGAGGGGTTCGAGCCAGAGCTTCTAGCGTGGATGCTCAGAACTTCCAATTCACTCTCGTATGTCGCCGCTCAGTTGCTCGCGTTCGTGGCGAATGACCCGCAGTGTAACCATCGACTCTTAGCCATTCGCAACGAAATGGCGGACTGCATGCACTCGTAGGAAGGCCCCGGCCCTTTATCATCCTGCGCGCTATTCGATTCGCTTCGCCATGATCAGGGCTTCCCGGTTGCGGCCTTTGACGTTGATGATGCTGGTCATGTTCCAGGCGTCGCCGTCGTGGATCAGGCGCATTGCTGTATTCAAGTCGCTGCGGAATCGCATCGTGAACTTGACGGTATTTTCCGATTGCGTCGCTGCTGCTGCGGAATCCCGCAAGTTCCTGTTTCGTAAGGGTCAGGATCGGCCTCTAGGGCCTGCTCTATGCCTGCGATCAGCCAGATTGGTCAAGAATTTAGTCGCCTTTGCCTTCCCATGGGTTGACGCTGTCCGACCTCAGCTATTTCGGCTTGCGCGATTTATGCCCTGTGTCGCGGCGGCGCATCGTCGTCATCGTCCGGTTCTGTCGCGTCGACCTGTATGGCACGGTTCGGTTTTTCCGCAACACGATGCCCGCGTGCTGCCGCCAGCGACTGCTGAGCGAACTGCCACTCGGCGCGAAGCTGCGGACCGTAGGCGCCCTCCAGCCGATCACTATGCGCGGCCAGTGTCTCCGAGAGGGCGGTGGCGATCCGATCGAGAACCTCGTCGGGACGGCTGACCAGGCAGATGGCCTTGCCGAAACGGAGCAGTTCATCACGCGTCGGGTAGTGACGCGTCTTTGCGCCCGAGAACAGCTTGAGCGCCATCGTGCGATCGACACGTTCCTGGCCGGTGCGCTGGTTGTAATAGGGATAGATCGTGGTCGTGACCACGTCATAGATCGGTGCGAGCCTCGCTTCACCCGCGCCCGGATCGCGATAGAGCATGCCGAAGTTCTTGAGGTGCGCATCGCCATTGCGCACCATCACGGACAAGGCAACCGACGCAAAGAAAGCGTGCAAATTGTCCGCCGCCCTTGGACCGCTGAACGCGGCGAGGATGCGAGCGATGGCCTCGTAACTCTCCTGGTATTTGTAATTGCCCTGCGGATCACGCGCTTTGCCCATCAGTACCGCCATGTCCTCGAAACCCAGCCGCTCGGGCTGCAAATCGAACCGGCGCAGCACGAAAAGGTTGCCATCGTCCGAAAGCCAGAACTCCGGGACATCGAGACCGGCCCGTCGTGCAGCGTCCATGCACAGGAATTCGTTCTGCGTCAGCCACGGATACTCGGCAGCGCCGGACTTCACGATCAGGTCCGCCTCCGTAAACGTGATGCGATCCGACGGGGCGTGGTCCGCGTCGGGCATGAGCACCTTCGGCTGCACGCCGGAGATACCCGATTGGAAGTAGGTTTCGACCAGGAAATCGAACAGCCCTCGTGAGGCAGGCTGATGCAGGAGTTGACTCAGCCCGACCTGAGCTGGGGGCGCCTCCCACTGCTCGCCCGGCGGCAGGAACTGCAGGCGTCCGATCTGCTGCCGCCCGGTGATCGCCAGCAGCCGCATGTCGTCAATGCGCTCGTGTTTAGCGACACGCCGCGCGATCAAGTCGTAGAGGTAGCCCTCTGGCAGGTTCATCGAGAACACCGGCATTAACGGCGTCGAGGCGTAGCTCTGCGCACGGATCGGCATCGTCAGCGACACCTCGTTGACGCGCTCGGTCGCGGCGTAGTTGAAGATGTATTGCGCCTCGCGCTGCAGCCGGCCAGCGTCGCCGGTTGGCGTCGAGACCTGAAGGGTCTTAACGCGCATCGTCCTGGTCCAGCAGCAGATGGACCCGGTCGAGATCCGGGCGTGCATCGGCGATGACCAGCCCCTTCCCCAAGGCGGCAAGCGCGGCGAACACCGTGTGCAGGGACACGTTGCGTCCGGCCTCCAAGTCCACGATCGTCTGGCGCCGGCATCCAGCCGCGGTGGCGATCGCTTGTTGGGTCTTGCCCAAGGCGATCCGCTCGGCTTTGAAGGACTGGCCAAGCATAATGGGGTTGAGGTCGGTAAGCGCTGGCATGTCCGTTATATCGGCCATAACGTGTTGTAGGACAGATCATAGTTCGCTTAAGCGGACATAACAAGCGCTCACCTAGGGGTGGATCTGCTCTCTCAAACGCCGCCGATGGCTCGAGGTCTGGATTTTCCTCGATCACATCGCTCGGGGCGCGGCTGCTTGAACCGCCCACTCAGACCTGATCATCTCGGTCGCGAAATGCTATGGCTGGAATGTGCGTTTCCACACCACTGATCGGCACGTGCACACAGCTTCATGCGCTACGACGCAGGCCTCGCACGATGCGGTCGAATGTCGAGAGGGTGGACGCTGGAAGCCGCCGTGTCGGCACCGAATTCTGGGAGTCGCTCAGCACGGGTGGCAGTTGTGCTGGCTGCGTATCGTCGATGATCCCCCGAGGACGCGTCAGCACCATGTGGCGGGCCTCGGATTCGCCCACCAGCGCAGCGGCAGCGTATTGCGCCTCGGCAAGCAGCGGCGGACGGCGCTGCGGATGATGGGCATCGGTGGCTAGCACCATGCAATAGCCTTCGCCCACGAAACGCTCGCCCCAGTACTGCACGCGCCGGCCGAAGCGGCCAGTCAGGGCGCCAGCCGTCACTTGCATCCAGACGCCACGCCCGCTCAAGCGCTTGAACATCTCGAAATGGCTCTCCACCCAGCTCAAACGCTCCGGATGGGTAATGACAGGAACGATCCCGGCGGCCAGGATTTGGAAGATTTCCTCCTCGAATCTTGGCGGCGCCACATGGTGCGGCGGCTCCAGCAGCAGGTACCGTGAGCCGGCGAGCGTCGGGATGCGGCCTGCACGAATGCCACCGTGCAGGTCCACGTCAAGGTGGACGTCGGCGCCTTCGAGCAGGCGCAGGGCGATGCCATGCGAATCCAGCTCCGCCTGGAGCTCACGCACGCATGTGCGGATGCCGATTGCATTGTTTTCGTATACGCCTGGGTAGATGTGCGGCGTGCACACGATCGTGCCGATGCCGTCGCCGGCGGCCATGCGTGCCATCTCCAGCGACATTTTCAGGTCGACCGCACCATCATCGATTCCAGGAAGCAGATGGCAGTGCAGATCGATCATAAGACGGCTCCGGCGTTGCTGATGAGAGAGGTGGTGTACGCGATCAGGGGCATGATCGCGGCGTACTTTTGACCCGGGCGTGAAGCCGGGGGCTCATCGCACGATGTCGTCGCGCACGGCATGCCTTGGCGAGCGCAGATGCCGGAAGAAACCCAGCGCGCGTTCCCGGCGTGCCGTGAGCCAGTACCACCAGATGCAAACGGCCGAAAATGCGAGCAGCAACAGGATGTTGGGTACATCGGCGCGCATCGCCTGCCCGATCACGACCCCGCAAAGCAGGCTGAATCCTGTCAGCCAGAACGTCACCCAGCCCGGCGTGATGCCGGCATCGATCATGAAGTGATGGATATGGTCGCGACCGGCGGCGAACGGGGAGCGGCCCTCGCGTGTGCGTCGGGCGATCAGCACCAGACAGTCCACGATCGGAATCGGAAGCAGCCAGAGCGCCAGCACGGGACTGACGGGGTGTCCGGGGTTCTGGGTCAGCCGGAACGAGACCCAGGCGATCACCAGCCCAAGGAATGCGCTGCCGGCGTTGCCCATGAACACCTTGGCGCGTGTGCGCCACGGGTGACGGATATTCCATACAAGAAAGCCGGTCACTGCGCCGGCCAGGATCAAGGTGCGGTCGGCAAGCGCGCCATTGCCTGAATACAGCGCCGCCGCGGCCAGCATGACCAATGCCGCCAGCACCAGTGACCCGGCGAGCCCGTCTGCGCCATCAATCATGTTGACCGCATTGATGATGCCGACGGCTGCGAACACAGTGAACGGTACGGACAGCACACCCAGTCCAGTGCCGGTCATGCCGACCAGCTGGCCCAGTTGTTCGATGCGCACACCGCCGACCTCGACCATCACCAATGCCGCCAGCACTTGCGCCAGGATGCGCCACCACCATCGCAGGTCATAGATGTCGTCCAGCAAGCCAACCGCCACCAACATCGCTGCTGCCAGCAGGAATGCCAGCAACGGTCGACCCTCCTGCAACGAGCCTGCGACCACCATCGACCCGATCGCCATGGCCAAGCCTCCGGTGACCGGCGTCGGGCGGGCATGATCTTTGCGGCCCTGCGGATGATCCAGCAGACCAAAACGGGCCGCGACCGGATTCAACACGGTGAGTACCAGCAGTGTCAGCAGGATCGCCAGCGGCGGCGCCCACAGGGTCAAGGCAGACAACGACAGCATTCATAGCCTCATCAATATTTGCGATTGAGCAACCCTGCCCGCCGGACCATGCAAATGACCCGATCCACAACGCGAGAAGCGTGAGGCAGGCCATGTGGCCGGGTGGTGACGGACTGGTTGCCTTGATCCGTGTTCCATTCAGTAATCAGGCACGAGGCAATCAAGCACGAGGCAATCAGGCACGAAACGTGGCGCATGCGCATGGCCCGGGCTTCCGTGCGGATCGATGTGCGAATGCGGACAGTACCTTAGCCGGATCCCGGCCTTGATGCACGCAGGCTGGTCGATCCGCGTGTCCTCGCCGGCGTGGGTCGGTCGTGTGACTTGCATGCCTGCACCGCATGGCCTGCACCGCATGGCCTGCACCGCATGGCCTGCACCGCATCGCATGGCCTGCAACTGGCATTGCCACGATGCGATCAGCATTCATGTGTCGGTTTCAAGGCCAGTGGCCAGGCAATTCGCGGTAGACGGCGATGGTCGCCGCGATGATGCGATCCTCGTCGAAGCAATCGAGCGCTTTTTGTCGCGCGGCCTGGCCCATCCGCGCCGCGGACACCGGATCATCCTGCAACCGGGCAATGGCATCTGCCAACGCGTCTGCATCGCGCGCCGGCACCAGCAATCCTTCGACACCATCACTCACCACCTCACGGCAACCAGGGACATCGGTCGTCACCAGCGGCAGTGCGCAAGCGGCAGCTTCGATCAAGCCCTTTGGCAAGCCTTCCCGATAGCTGGGCAGAACGAACAGATCCACACTCGCCAGCAGCCCCGGCATGTCGTCCACATGGCCGCGCCATTCGATCACCCCTTCGGCCACCCATGCATGCAATGTCGCTTCGGGGACTGCGGCCGGGTTCCCGAAGTCCGGGGCGCCTACCAGCAGGAATCGCATCGGCCGGCCCTCGCCAAGCAGACGTTGCGCGGCGGCTACATATTCGGAAATGCCCTTGTCCCACAACAAACGCGCCGCCAGCAGTACACGCAACGGGCCGGGTCCGCGCGTCGCGGTTGGCGGGACGAAACGACCGCAATCGACACCCGACCCCATCACCAGCCTGACTTGCCCATCATCGACCAGTCCGGCATGCGCGAAAAACGATGCGTCGTCCGGATTTTGCAGGATCAACCTGGCTTGGTGCCCTCCCAGCGCCAGGCGCAGCAGGGCGCGCACCACGGGCCGCAGCCATCGTGCCTTAGCCTGGTTGCTGGTGAACACGTATCCCATGCCGGCCACGGCGTTCACCCTCGCGGGCACGCCAGCCATCCGCGCGGCAAGCGATCCGTACACGGCGCACTTGATGGTGAAGCAGTGGACCAGGTCGGGGCGTTCGCGGCGGAACAGCCGCCAAAGATGCCAGAGTAGTTTCGCTTCACGCAGCGGATTAAGGCTGCGGCGATCCATCGGCAACGACTCCCAGCGCAAGCCAAGCGCGCCGATCTTTTCCGCGTATGCGCCAGGCGGCGAAATCAGCAACAGCTCGTGGCCGGCCTGTTGCAATGCCAGCGCGAGCGAACGACGGAAGTTGTAGAGATACCAGTCGGTATTGGCGAACAGGACCAGCTTCATCGGCAATGCTTGCTCATTGCCCGGATGGCATGAAGTGGTAGGGAGCCCAGTACTCGGCATGCGTTGCGTAATTGAGCCACACGAACTGCACCGCCGCGTAATAAAGCACGATACCCAGCACCAGCGGCGTCCGCGTTACCGTGCTGCCCGCCAGCCTGGGCAAACGGGAAAACACGAAAAGCTGAAGCGGGATCAGGTAGAGGGCGACACGATCCACGGCCGTCGATGCCAGCACGACCAGCGGCACGCACGCCAAGGCGAAAAAGGTCATCCACAACCAAAGCCTGCGCTCGTGCGCGTCAGGTGCGAGCCGCTTTTGAAAGAACAGAAAGGCCAGCGCAGCCACCGCATTCATCGCCACCCGGATGGCGCCGCCTTCGGACTGCAACTCGTCTTCGACGTAGTTTGCCCACAGCGCCTCGCTGCTGTCGTGCAAGAGCAAGTAGTACGCCAGCGCTGTAGCCAGCACCACCAGCATCCCCGTCAGCAGACGGTTGCGGCTGGCAGCCAGCGCAGCGATCGGCAACAACAACACCGCCGACTTGTGGAACAAGGCGCCGATCACCACCCACACGACGAACGCGCGGGTACGTGCGTCGCCCAGCGCGGACAGGCCCAGCAAGGCAAATCCGAGCGCGACCGATTGCCGGGTATATCCCATGCCGACCACGATCAGCATGTAGGGAGTGGCAGCCAACAGTGCCAGCCATGGATTGGGTTGTCGCCGGCAAAAAACGGCTGTCCCGCAGGCAAGCACGAGCGCACACGCGAAGTTCACCCAATAGACGCTGCCGCCGAGCTGCGCGACCGCCCAGTTCAATGCTGAATATCCGGGGTCGCCCAGCGATGCCGATTCTTTCAGGCTGAGCAACGAGGTGCTCTCGAAGATCGCGGCGTAGTTGAACCAGTCCGCTCCCACTTCATGCCGGAACCCCATGGCCACCGCAAACGCGATCCCGACCAGCAGCCATAGCCAGAATGCCTGCGTCTCGCGCAGGCGCAACGGGGAGAAGACGCCGAATGCGGCGGCACCAAACATCAACCAGAACGGCCACATCAGCGCGCGTGCTCCTGTTGCTCCAGCCAGGACTGGAACATCAGCACCGCCCACAGGCTTGCCGCATGATCGCGCCGGCCCGCGATGTGGTCGGCCCATTTCCGGCGAATCGGCGCCGGGTGGAAGTAACCCTCGGCCCGCAGCCGGCCTTCCTCAAGCAATGTTTCGGCCCAGGGACGCAATGCCCCTCTGAGCCACTCGCCGACCGGGATCGCAAAGCCGGACTTGGGGCGATCGATCAAGCGCGACGGCACGTGCTTGTAGAGTACCTGCCGCAGCGCCCACTTGCCCTGCCCGTCGCGGATCTTCATGTGCGGCGGCAGCCGCCACGCCAATTCGGCGACGCGGTGATCCAGCAGCGGCACACGCGTTTCCAGGCTGACGGCCATCGCCGCACGATCCACCTTGCACAGGATGTCGTCAGGCAGATAACTGATGCTGTCGCGGTACATCATTCGTGCCGGGCCGTCTGCCATGCCAGCGCGCGGCAGGGGCTCGGCGAGCACGTTGGGTGGTTCAAGCAACAAGCCGGTATCCGCACGAACCACTTCGGCTGGATCCTGCCACTCGGACACCAGGCTGAGGTACAACTCATCCAGGCTTCGCGCATCACCCAGTCGGCCGGCAAGCTTGTTTGCCTTGTCGCCGATGCGCGATACACCCTGCGTGCCGGGGCGCAAGGCGTTGACTGCCTTGCCAACAGCGTCCCAGCCGGCGCCCGGCACAGCATTGATGGCCGCCGCCAGGGTCGTGCGCGCCGGCAGTGGCAACCAGGCCAGTCGTTTCCAGATGCGCGGGGCCCACAGGTAGCGGTCGTAACCACCAAACAATTCGTCGCCCGCGTCCCCGGAGAGCGCGACCGTGACCTGGCGACGCGCCGCTACAGAGACCAGATGCGTGGGGATCTGCGACGAATCGGCAAACGGCTCGTCGTACAGTATTGGCAAGCGGCTGATGACGGCCTGCGTTTCAGCCGACGTCACGAAGAGCTCGGAATGATCCGTGCCCAGATGCTCCGCGACTGCGCGCGCATGCGGCGACTCATCAAAGCCCGACGCTTCAAATCCCACGGTGAACGTCTTGACCCGGCGTGCGCTTTGTTGCTGCATGAGGGCCACGATGGTCGAAGAATCGACCCCGCCCGAAAGAAACGCACCCAGTGGCACATCCGCCAGCGATTGCAGGCGCACGGCCTGCGAGAGACGGTCCTCCAGCATCTGCACCGCCTCCACCTCGTCCGTCAGCAGGGCATTGGCGCCAGCAGCGAATGCATCCGTCAGCGACCACCATCGGCGTATCGAGAGCGTGCCATGGGACATGGCCGGTCGCAGCGGCTGTGCCGGGGCGTGTGCTGGCGCGGCGCCGCTTATCGTCAGCACACAACCGGGTTCCAGCTTGTAGATGTCCTGGTGGATGCTGCGCGGCGCGGGGACATACAGATAGCGCATGTACTGCGCCAGCGCCTGGCGGCAGACCGGGTTGGAAAAACCGGGATATGCGCGCAGCGCTTTCAATTCCGACCCGAAGACGAAGGCGCGTTGGCCGGCACCGCCGGTCCAGCCGTAGTACAGCGGTTTCTCGCCAAAGCGGTCGCGTGCCAAATGCAGCGTTTGCTCGCGCGCGTCCCACAGCGCGATGGCGAACATGCCCACGGCCTTGTTCAAGGTGTCGTCCACTCCCCACTGCTCGAAGGCGGCCAGCAGGGTTTCGGTGTCGGAGTGCCCTCGCCAGGCAGGCGCGGCGCCCGCGGCCTGCAGTTGCGCCCGCAAATCGAGATGGTTGTAGATCTCGCCGTTGAAGGCGATGACATACCGGCCTCCCGCCGAGGTCATGGGTTGATGCCCCGCAGGCGACAGGTCAATGATCGACAGCCGGCGATGGCCGAAGGCCACACCAGCGGATGCATCGACCCAGGTCCCGGCGTCGTCGGGACCGCGGTGCCGGATCGCCAGCGCCATATCCGCGGCAATCTGCCCGGCTTGAATCCGCCCGGCTTGAATCTGCCCGGCTTGAATCTGCCCGGCTCGCTCCAGGGCGGCTGGATCGTGCGTCATGAAACCTGTTATGCCGCACATGCATGGATCTCCACGTATTTCCCTGGATGGCACCGACCACGACGCTGTTGATACGACCTACAACAACGAGTCGAACATCGCGTCCCACTTCTGCAGGATGACCTGCTCACCGTATGCCGATTCGGCCAGCGCCTTGCCCGCAGCGCCAGCATGGCGGCGGGCCGGTTCGTTGGTCATGTAATGCTCTAACGCCTGCAGCCAGTCGTCCTCATCGCGACACGCCATCGGAAGGTTTGCGCTTGCCATCGCCCGCGCATACGCGGGCGTTGCCGTGGTGATCGTCGGCATGCCCATGCGCCAGAACAGAAGCAGTTTGTTTTCCGGCTTCCCCGCAGCCAGCGGATCGGCCAGGTTGATCGGAATGACTGCAAGGTCGCAAGAGGAGATGATGGTCGAACACATCTGCTCGTTCCACGCATAGAGATAGACGTGATCGCACAGCCCGCGTGCGATGTCTGCGGTCTGCGTGTGTCCAAATCGTCCCATGTGCCGCTTGAATTGCAGGTCAGTGACCAGGTGCAGTGCGATCTTGCGCCGGGTTTGCAGTGTAGCCAGCACAGTGCGCAGCGACTTCAGCGAGCTGACGTTCTCGGGCAGGCCCTCCCAGACAAGATTGAACACCTCCCCGGCCCGGTAGTCGCTCTTGCTGGCCAATGCCACCGTGCTCTGGAAATCGAGGATCTGGTGCACGTTGCCGCAGAAAGGAAAGATGTCGCCGGCCTGTTCCGGGGTCGCGCAGATCACGGCATCGGCACGCTCGCACATCGACTCGAACGCTTTCCAGTAGTCCAACCTGAGGTGCCGGCTCTGCCCCGAAACATATTTGGCAAGACCGCGAAGCCTGCCCTTGGGATCGGTGCGAGGGATGGCCAGATAGGAGTCGATGAAGTCGTAAACGACCTTTGCGCCACCTTTATCGTATTGGCTCCAGACACTCAGGTCGGCGTTTTCGGCCACCACTACGACGTCATACTGCTGCGACGGCCTGGCGATTTCGAAGCGCAGGTTGCGATTCCTGGCGTAGTACATGAATCTGCGCCGGTCGCCGGGCGCGCCAAGACCTTGGCTGTAGGGTACATAGCCAACGCGCAACGAGCATAGATCCTTCATGAGGCCACCGCGATCGACTCGATGGCCCTTGAGTAAGCGTCGACACTCGCCGCCAGGCTGAAATGGCGCAGGCCCGTTTCCCTGCAGCGCGCGGCAAAACCGTCGCCGTCCGCCAGCACAACGTCCACGAACCAGTCGGCGGCCGCACCCAGTTCCTGCGTCGACATCGCTGTCAACGAATAGCCGACCTGCGCGGAAATCTGCTCATCGGTATCGCCGATTGCCCGCGTCGCCACGACCGGAAGCCCGCACAGCAGATACTCCCCCAGCTTGATCGGCGCCACCGCCTGCATGGAAAAACTCGGGCGGCGCAGGGCTAGCCCCAGGTCGCAGGCACCCAGGTAACGGGGTACGGCATCCGGCGGCACACTCAGGACATGGCAGCTGGATCGCAGGTCAGCGGCATCCTCAAGCCTGCGTTCTACTTCCTGCGGCGAACCCGTCAGCAACAGGAACTGCGCATCGCTGCGGCGGTCGCGCACCCGTTTGAAGAGCTCGAGCATTTCCGGCATGCAGTATTGATTGCCCATCGAGCCGGCGTAGACCAGCAGCGGTGCCGAGTCCGCAATACCAAGTTCGCGCCGGACGGATGCGCGTTGCGCCGCCGATGCAGGTGAGAAAAGGCCGGCATCGCGGCCATTGGCCACCACATGGAACTTGCCGGCGGACGTGCCGGCGCCAGCGCGGGCCACCAGGATCTCGATGGCCTTGCGCGAACGCGTCAGCACGCCATCGGCGCGGCGCACGGCTGTAGCCTCCATGTCGCGCAACATGCGATACGCCAGGCCATGCGCCGACCAGCCGCCAAAATCGACGCGTTCGTCGTGCGGCAGTCCATCGGCATCGAACAGCAGGCTGACCGAAGCAAAATGCCTCATTGCCAGCATCGAAGAGAACGCGGGCAAGGTGCTGCGCGGCATGACGATGTCGATGTTGTGTTGGGCGATCGCCCTGCGTACATGCCTGCTTCCGAGCACGGCGCTGACCAGGCTTCCGGCGGCCACCGTCTTGCGCAGCACCGGGGCGCTGCGATACGAGCAGCCTGCGGCTTCGCAAAGTGCCTGGACAGCATCTCGCCTGCGTTTGTCGGCCCAGGTGAACTGCAGGACATGGAACTGATGCCCCCGCTTGGCCAACCCCATGAAGATCGGCAGGAACAGGCTTTCCAGATAGGACACCTGCGGGCCATCCCAGGTGACGAACAGGATGCTGGCCGGGGTCAAGGCCGGCTCCCGCCGCGTCTTGGGGCGATGCGCTCGGTCATTGCTTTTTCAATACGCCGAGTTTCTGGTGGACGATGCGCACCGGTTGGCCTATCTCGGCCGCAAATTCCTTGTATGCCTGGTCCGCGCCGTCCCAGCGCACGTCGGTTTCGTTGCAGTCATCAATGATGATGATCCCGCCCGGGCTCATCGCTTCATGGATTTCCCCCAAGCACTTTCTGGTTGGCTTGTACAGGTCGACGTCCAGCAGCGCGAATGAATAAGGCGCGTGGGTGGACATGCTGAAATGATTGATGTCGGCCTGGATGGACTCGACCCGGTGGATGTTGTTCTGCGCCATCGTGCCGTCGAACCAGCGCTTGTTGTTGACCTCGAACGCGCCGGCGAATAGATCGCCGCGCTTGCCGCGATGCTTGACCTCGAAATCGACGTCCTCGCGGGTGAAGCCGGAGAAGGTATCGATGGCGAAGTAGTTTTTCTGCATCCCCAGATCGTCCATGAGCCGGTTGAACAACACCGTGGTCGCGCCGTTGTGGCAGCCGATTTCGACCACTGCACCCGGCACATTCCTGGTTTCGGTCAACGACTCGCAGAGGAAAAGCAGTTGCGGGACCGTGAAGTTGTAAGCGTACTTCGGAAAAAAGTTGTGCCTGAAGGGCGAGTGGAACTGGATCTCTTTCAGGAGTTTCTTCATCTGGATCATCAACATGACTGCAATTCCCGTTGCGGTTGCGCGTGGTGTCGATTCGGATCTTGCAGCCGAATCGTCGTGGTGGGGCGTGGTGGATTCAGATTTTCGTCGAAGCGCGCGCCGCGCCTCGCACTTGCGCATAGAGATCATGCAGTTCAGACAAATAAGCTCCAGGCAGGAACCGTCGCTCGACCGAGACGCGGGCCTTGCGACCCATGGCCGACAAGCCCTGCCCGCCCAGCGCCTGCGCCTGCGACAACGCATCGGTCAATACCGACACCTCCGGACTCGGCACGATCCAGCCGGTGACGCCGTGCTCGACGATCTCGGCTGCGCCCCCCGTGGCGGTCACGATCACCGGGACTCCGCATCCCATCGCCTCGACGAAGGCCAGGCCGAAGCCTTCCGACAGCGAAGGTTGCACATAGACGTGGCATTGCCGGACCAGCCCGGAGGGATCGTCGCGGTAACCGTGGAAAACGACCCAATCGGCAAGCCCGGCCGCATCCACCTGGCGCTCGAGCTTGGCACGCTGGGAGCCATCGCCGATCAGCCAAAGTTGCGCGCGGATTCCAGCCTGGTGCAGGCGCGCCAACACGTCGATCAGCACCTCCGGATTCTTGACCGCCTCCAGCCTGCCGACGAAACCCATCCGGAACAGCGTGGCGTCGCTGGGCTGCTCCTGGGCAAACTCCGGAAGCTCCACCGGGTTGTACAGGCGCCGCACCTTGCGCAGTGGCGCCTCGCCGCTTGCGACCAACCAGTCCGCCACCGCTTGCGAGATGCCAACGACCCGGTGACTCAGCGTGTACACCGCGCGGAATGCAGCGCGCGCCTTGCGGCTGTGGCCGGGCATGCCGATTTCCTCGCCCACACGTACCGGGACCCGCGCCAGCCATGCGGCAATCAAGCCGCAGAAATTGGCTTCAGCGCCATGGGTATGCACGACCAGTGGACGCAAGCGGCGAAACAATCGGTACAAACCGAGGATTGCCGAAACACCAGGCAGGCGTACCGATTCTTCCAGGCAGATCACCTGTGCGCCAGCGGCCTTGAGCTTTCGTTCGACCGCACCGCCACTGCCCATGGCGCAAAACACAAGCCGCATGGATGTGCCAGCGGCATGATTGGCGAGCGTTTCCATGTGGCTTTCCACGCCTCCAAAATCGAGGGAAGTGACGACGTGCACGACGATGGGCTTGTTGGCATCATTCGGCACGCGGGCACGTCTCCAGGAAGCCCGGACCGTTGGCGGCAGTCATGCGGCTCATGGCGCGGTCAGGAATCGCGCGTACTTGCCAAATTGCAGTTGCAACGCGCGTGCCCTTGTCCGGGCGCCCCGCCTGGCAAGTTTCCGAAGACTGTCCACGGATGCAACCAGGCGGTAAGTGGGCGGAACATGCTGGCAAGCCCAAGCCAGTGAGGCAAGCAGGTTGGCTCGCCCATCCTGGCGATAATGCTGCCGAAGAATCATGGCCACCTCACGTGCATCTTCGAGCTTTTTCTGGCGGATCGAATTGTAGCCGATCTGGAATAGCTGCCGTTTGACCTGCTCAGTCAAGCTGTGCTCGACACTGGCGCGCACGTCGGGCGGTAGACGTTCATCGCCGGTGACGTTTCGGATCGTCTTCAACCAGCCGGGCCAGATGAAATCAGGATCGGCCATGACCGTGCTCGATCCCGCATGACACGTCCAGATCGCTGCCGGGTCGGGCGATGTGATGAAGGGAAAGCGGGCGGCGAGGCGCAGCATGTAGTCCGTGTCGATCGGCGCGCCGACCTCCGGATCCAGCCTGCCGATGGAACAAACCGGTTCGCTCCTGAACAGCACCGAGGTCCAGATCAGGTAGTTGTTGGCGATCATCGCAAGCAGTCCTTCCGGCGACGGGAAATAGGCCTCCGGCCAGTGGGTCGCATCCCGGATCGTGCCATCGTCTTCCATCACGATGGTCGTGCCTCCCCAAAATGCCGCGTCCGGATGCTGTTCGAGCTTCCGCATCGCCGTCATGTAAAAGTCGGGAAGCAACATGTCGTCGTCGGACAAGAATGAAAAAAACGGTGTCTCCACTGCATCGAGCCCGTAATTGAAATTGGCCAGCGACCCAATGTTTTCCGCGTGGCATACGTAATGGACGCGCGGGTCCTGGCGCGCGAATTCCGCGACAACCTCGGCCGTGCCATCGCCGGACGCGTTGTCGTAAACGCAGATCCGGATATGTGGATAGGTTTGCGCGACCACGCTGGCGATCGCCTTGCGCAGGCGCTCCGGGCGCCGATAGGTCGGGATGATGGTGGTGATGAGGGAATTCATTGGCGGGGTTTTTCTGTGTCTTCGCCTAGAGACGTCACGGGTTGCCGGTAGACGGCGCGTTCGATGATCGACATGGCCTTGGGTCGAAGGCGATTGGCCAATGCGGCCGACGCCAGGATCGCCGCGATTGCGGTCAAGGCCAGGAAGGCGAACCAGTGCCAGCGGTTCTGGTAGGCAGCCGGTTGCAACAGGCGTGCCAGCAACATCACTGCTGCTGCGCCGCCCGATGGCAGCAGCACATCTTGCAGATACCAGCGGGACTTTTCGCGCACCAGGAGCCTTGCATGCATGAACTGCAATGCGATCAGCACATAACCTGCGTTGAGCGCGACCCAGATCCACGCCGCGCCCAACGCGCCGTAACGGGGAACGATCCATAGAATCGCGGGGATGAGCAAGACCACCGCGACCAGGTTGGTCTTGAGCGACAGGCTGGTCCAGCCGTGGGCGAGCTGGCATTGATGCGGCATCCACATGAGCCCATTGAGAAATGTTCCCAGTGCAAGCGCCATCAGGATCGGTGCGGTCTGTCGTGCGAGTTCGATATTCCCGGACCACGCAAAGAGCAGGCCGCCGCCAAAGAAACTGAGCAGCATCACCGCCGGCGCGGTCAGCACCGTCACCAATTGCGCGCCCTGGTGGTAGATCGAGACCAGCGCCGGTTCTTCATCGCGCGTCGACAGTTCTACCATGCGCGGAAAAATACTCTGCGTGATCGGGCTGATGATCATGTACATCGCAGCGGCCAACGTCGCGGCGACCGTGTAGTAGCCAAAGGCCGTCAAGCTGAGCATGCGCGACAGGATCACCTTGTCCACCTGCGTCAGGAGCATCGCGAGAAAAGTGATGCCCACCATCCCGCTGGCGAAGGTCCAGACCTTGGCGATCGCCCCGCCCGAGAATCGGGGCGGCGACGGTGCAAGCGGCAACGCGCGGTGCACGCTTGTTGCGAACAGCGCCATCGAAACCAGGGAAATCACCGCCTGCCAGAGGAAGAAGGCTTGGGCGGTCGGCGACACGAACGCCAGGATCGCCACTGCGCCACCGTGCCGGATCGTTGCCAGGATCGCGCTGGCCCCGTTGTACCAGACCTGTTTTTGCAACCCGAACAGCGATCCGCGATAGATGCCTTCGACGAAGCGCAAAGCCATCACCAGCGCCATCACCGCAAGGGCTTGCGCCACCACCGCGACGGGAAGTTCCTCGGCCCGCAGCCAGTCGCTGGCCAGAAAGCCCGACGCCGCCCACACCGACATCCCGATCAGCGCGGCAACGCTGAAGCAAAGGATCTCCAGGCTTCTCAACAGGTCGCGAATCGATTGCGGCGTATGCGCACCCGCGGTGAATCGGGCCATTTCCCGGTTGAGCGTCGGCGTCATGCCCATGTCGAGCAAGGCAAACCAGGTTTGCATCAGCGAGAAAACACCGATCAGCGCGTAGGCTTCCATGCCGAGATAGCGTATGTAAAACGGAATAAACGCCAGGCCCATCACGGCGACCCAGCCTTGGCCGAGGTAATTGGCGACAAGATTGCGTTTGAGCTGCGACATCAGCCGCCTGCCGACGCTGCACGCAACGCCCGGCCTGGCCAGCCCGAGTCGGCCCGCAGCCGATGCGGGAGCTGGAAAAGGGCAAGGTTATCCATGCTCCACCGTGCAATAGGTGTACCGGCCTTCCGACTGCGAGACGATTTCGTCGAGGTAGTTGGAATTCATCACGAAGACGTTGTCGCACGCCTTCAGGCGGCAGGAAGCTTCCGCCGGGCTGGAAATTCTAAGGCCGCTGCACGCCAGGAACCGCCCCTGCTTGACTGGATTGATATCGATCGCCCCATCCATGGCAATGCCGGCGCGCTGCATGTAAATGGAGAAGATGACGCCCTTGGATGCCGCGCCCCACAGCGCATTTTGCTTGTCGCCGCAGTCGCGAATCATGGCCACGGTGCGATCGATGCCGGACAGGAAATCGGCAGGCATCGCCAAGCGATCGGGTGATACAACCTCTGGGCGACGCAGGCTGGCGAGGTCGGCGACGACATACAGATATTGCCCGCCGAAGACATGGCCACTCTCCAGCACATGTCCGAACATCCGCCAGAAGTCCGCGAGCCTGAAGTAGTTGACGTGCTCGTAGAAGATATCGAACCAGGCGCGACGCTCAAGTATCCACTCGAAACAAGGCACCTCGATGTAGATCGAACCCCTGCCCCCGTTGGCCTCGGCGATCGCTGCCAGGAATGTCAGCGGATCGGCAATGTGCTCCAGGACGTGCCTCAAGATGACCGCGTCGGCAGACAGGCGCATGCCAGGCTCGAAGGAAGCCTTGATCACGTCGCCGCTGTCTCCCTCGTACGCCGGGTCGAGGCCGCTGACTTCGTGGTTCAAGCGCCGCAGGTGTTGCAGGAAGTAGCCCTTGCCGCACCCCACTTCCAACAAGCGCTGGCCATCGAAATGCACTCCGATGATCGACGCCACTTTTTCCAGGTGCTCCCTGAAGATCGGGGAACACGCCTGCTCGTTCTGGTAGTCGCCGTCGTAGCGCAGCCGCGAAGCATCGTATGCGGCATTGAAGACCAATCCCGTGCGTTGATCCTGCACCAGCACGACATCGCCCGTGGCACTGGTCATCGCTTCCGCCTCGCTTGCGAATGTTCGGTTCTGCAGGACTGGCAGGCCGCTGACCCGGAAAAGTTCACGGTTCACGACAGGTTCTTGGCCACGACTCGATCCAGACACTGCCGATTTCCCCAGAACGCGAACGGTTCGTGATCGGGATACGGGAAGTGGCCCAGGTTGAGCGAGATGCTTGCGCCGCGCTGGCGGATCCGTTGTTCAACCAGATGCCGGATGGACACCGGATGGCCACTGCAGCAGTTGATGAGGCCGGTGAAGTCGGGTGTTTCGGCGAGGATGGCGAGATACTCGGCCGCTTCCTGCACCTGCAGGTAATCCCTCAGCTGCTCGCCTCCGGACATGTCGAAGCGCGCATCTCCCGCATCGATCGCGCGATCGAGCTGCGAAAGCACGCTGTTGGCATTTTGTCCTTGGCCGGTCAGGTAGAACAGCCTGGCCCACTGCAGGACGAACGGTTGCTGCTTCTGTAGCGCCTGCAGGAAAAGCCGCAACGTATTCTTGGCCAGTCCATAGGGATTGTCCGGCAAGGCCGGGGCGTCTTCGGACAATGCGCCATTCTGGTTTCCATACTCGAAACAGGTACCGGTGATCAGCACGTGTTTCGTCCCGGCTTCCACCATGCGCTTGATGAATCGATAGCTCGCGGGGAGGTTCCGCTCGAAATGAAACAACGCCTTGTAGTTCGGCAAACCTGGCCACGCCAGGTCGATGAGCACGTCGGGCACGCCGAGGCGCGCAGCAGGGTCAATGGCATCGTCATGCAAGTCGCAGGCGATGAACTGCACCGAATCGCGCCACGAAAAGTGCGCTGTACCCGGATCGGTACGCGCCACCGCGGTGACGTCGTGGCCACGGCCCAGCAACGCTTCGACGACATGACGGCCAACAAACCCCGTCGCTCCCGTCACCGTGATTTTCACGCCAGCACCCGCATCTCGGGCACGGCGGTGGCGAACTGGCCGCCCCAGGCCCGGATGTAGGCATGTTGCTGCATCACTTCCTCGACGATGTTCCACGGCAGCACCAGCAGGATGTCCGGCTTGTGTGTTTTCAACACCGATGGAGCAACGATTGGAATGTGGCTGCCAGACATGAACTTGCCTTGCTTGGAGGCACCGGCATCGCAGACATAAGGCAGCAGATCCGGCTTGATGCCGGCGTAGTTGAGCATGGTGTTGCCTTTCGCGGCCGCACCGTATGCCGCAACACTCTTTCCCGCCTTTTTTTGCTCGATCAGGAAACCCACCAGCCCGTTCTTGACCACGTCCGCCTTCTGCTGGAAGGTCGTGTAGGTTTGCAGTGAGCGCAGACCGAACTTCATTTCGGCATCGAGCATGGCTTGAACGGCATCCGTGTTCGCACGAGGGTCTTCCCGATGGGAACCATAGATGCGCAGGCTGCCCCCGTGGGTGGGCAATTGCTCCACGTCGAACACGCGCAGTCCAGCCTGCTCGAAGATGCGGCTGGTCGCATGCAGCGAAAGGTAGGAAAAATGCTCGTGGTACACCGTATCGAACTGGGCCTGCTCGATCAGGCGCATCAAGTGTGGAAACTCCAGCGTGATGGTGCCTGTCGGCTTGAGCGCCGCTTTGAGGCCGGCCGTGAAGTCGTTGATGTCGGGCACATGCGCATACACGTTGTTGCCGAGGATCAGGTCGGCCTGCTTGCCTTCCGAGGCAAGACGCTGGGCCAGCGCGACGCCAAAAAATTCGCGCAGGATCGGGATGCCGAGGCTTTCCGCTGCCGCCGCGGTGCTGTCAGTGGGCTCGATGCCCAGGCACGGGATGCCTGACGCCACGAAGTTCTTCAGCAGGTAGCCGTCATTAGCGGCGACTTCGATGACGAAGCTGTTATCTCCAAGCGCCAAGCGCGCGCTGATCATGTCCACGTACTTTGCAGCGTGTTCAAGCCAGCTTTGCGAGACGGACGAGAAATACGCGTAGTCGTGGGCGAACAGCTCGTCGGCCTGCGAATAGTCTTCGGTCTGCACCAGCCAGCAGTGCTCGCAAACAAAAAGCTTGAGCGGGAAATACAACTCGGGCGCCTTGAGGTCGGCAGCACTCAAATAGGCATTGGACGGTGGCGCGAACCCCAGATCGAGGAAGACATGCTCGAGCGGGATGTGGCAATGGCGACAGTTCATGCAGCGATTCCGGAAAATTCGGCGGTCAGGGATGGAACAAGACGATCACGTTCGGAGAGCTCGCTCACGGGTAGCGGCCATGGGATGCCGAGGCGCGGATCGTCCCAGCGAACGCCACCTTCCGCATCGGGTGCATAAGTGGCCGTGTGGAGATAAAGAAGTTCGCTGTCGGGCTCGAGCACCTGGAAGCCATGCGCACAGCCTTCGGCAATGACCAGCATGCGCGCATTGTCCGTTGTCAGTTCTTCGCCGTGCCATTGCAGGAACGTGGGCGATCCGGCGCGCAGATCGATCGCCACGTCCCAGACGCGTCCCTTGAGGCAACGCACCAGTTTCATTTCCGCATGGGGAGCACGCTGGTAATGCAGGCCACGCACGGCGCCCACGGCGTGCGTGCGCGAATGGTTGATCTGCACGACGCGGCGACCACCCAGCACTTGCGCGAGCTCGTGTTCGCAGAACATCCGGGCGAACGCGCCCCGCGTGTCCAGATGCGTGGTGGTC
>JBBJNO010000002.1:30990-35876 GCA_037720875.1 Luteimonas sp.
TGGCGCCGATCGAGACAACCCCCTCGTGGCAGCGGATCTTCACGCCGTGGCCCATGGCAGTCCTGCTGCACGCGCCGCCGCCACGAAGGCCTGTAGTTGCTGGCGGCTCTCGATGCGACCGTCGGCAAGATGCGCGCGGTACCACGCCGCAGTCGCGGCCAGCGCTTCCGCTACCGTCCATACCGGCCGCCAGCCAAGGTGCGCACGCGCCTTGGCGCTATCGAGATAGAGCAGCGTCGCCTCGTGCGGGCGTGGCGCGTCGACCACACGCCAATCCAGGCCGGGCCAGTGCGCCGACATCTCCACCAGCACCTCCGCCACGCTGCGATTGCCATCCAGGTCGGGACCGAAGTTCCAGCTGTCGGCGAGGCCAGGGCGCGCGGCCAGCAGCCCTTGTCCCAATGCAAGGTAGCCGCTCAGGGACTCCAGCACGTGCTGCCACGGACGCGTGGCATCGGGCGAACGGATCTCGAGCGGTTGACCTGCGGCCACCGCGCGGACCATGTCGGGCACCAACCTGTCTTGCGACCAGTCGCCCCCGCCGATCACGTTGCCGGCGCGGGCGGTGGCCAGTTGCGGCGCAGTGGCGTGGTGAAAATAGGCGCTGCGGTAGCTTGCCGCGACCAGTTCGGTGGCGGCCTTGGACGCACTGTAGGGATCGTGGCCACCGAGCCGGTCACGCTCCCGGTAGCCCCATTCCCACTCGTTGTTCTCGTAGCACTTGTCGGACGTCACCACCACCGCTGCGCGCACGCTGTCGGTCTGACGGCAGGCCTCGAGCACGGACGCGGTGCCCATGACGTTGGTGGACCAGGTGTCCAGTGGATCGCGATAGGAACGCCGCACCAGCGCCTGGGCGGCGAGGTGGAAGACGATCTCCGGCCGGGTTGCCGCCATCACCGACTGCATGCGTTCGCTGTCGCGGATGTCCAGCCGGTGATCGGCGATGTCCAGTGCCAGCAAATCCCAATGATTCGGCACGGTGTCGGGCGCCAGCGCAACGCCGGTGACCTCCGCGCCCATTGTGGCCAACCAGAGCGCAAGCCAGCTGCCCTTGAACCCGGTGTGGCCGGTCAACAGGACGCGGCGGCCGCGGTAGCAATCACCGAATACGTTCAAGCCCATACCTTCCATGGCGGCGCGCGGGTCCACAATTCTTCGAGATGATTCTTGTCGCGCAGGGTGTCCATGGCCTGCCAGAAACCATCGTGCTGATACGCCATCAGTTGCCCTTCGGCCGCCAGCGTTTGCAGCGGCTGTGCTTCCCAGCTGACCTGGTCGCCCTCGATGTAGTCGAATACCGAAGGCTCCAGCACGAAGAAGCCGCCATTGATCCAGGCGCCATCGCCCGCTGGTTTTTCCTGGAAGCTGTGCACCGCACTGCCTTCCATGTCCAGCGCGCCGTAGCGGCCGGGCGGCTGGATTGCGGTCACGGTGGCGTGCTTGCCATGCGCGTGGTGAAACGCGATGAGCGCCTTGAGGTCGATGTCCGCCACTCCATCGCCGTAGGTAAAGCAGAAGGTTTCTTCGCCGACATGTTCGCGCACGCGTTTCAAGCGGCCACCGGTCAGGGTGTCGGCGCCGGTGTCGATCAATGTCACGCGCCATGGCTCTGCATAGCCCTGGTGCACGTCCATCCGGTTGCTGGCCATGTCGAAGGTGACGTCGGACATGTGCAGGAAATAGTTGGCGAAGTACTCCTTGATCACGTAGCCGCGATAACCCAGGCACACCACGAAATCGTTGATGCCGTAGTGCGAATAGGACTTCAGGATGTGCCAGAGGATCGGCTTGCCGCCAATCTCGATCATCGGCTTGGGCTTGAGGTGGGATTCCTCGCTGATGCGCGTGCCAAGTCCACCGGCAAGAATGACTGCCTTCATGAGTAATCCATCAGGTTGAAAGAGGCCACGCGTCGATCGCGATGGCTGCGCGCAAGCCGGCGAAGCGCATGCAGCCAAGTCATGGCGCGGGACCCAGGGAGGCGGCATGGTAATGAGATTGGTACCAGTGGACAAACCTGGCGACGCCCTCCTCCACCGAGACCCGCGGCTGGTAATCCACCGATGCGATCAATGCCGACACGTCCGCTTCGGTGTCGGGCACGTCGCCGGCCTGCAGTGGCAGCATCTGCATAATCGCCTTGCGCCCCAGCGAGGCCTCCAGCAATTCGATGTAGCGCAACAACTCGACCGACTGCTGGTTGCCGATGTTGTAGATCCGGTACGGTGCGACACCGCTACTGCCGGGATCAGGTGCGTGACCATCCCAGTGCGGATTGGGGGCCGGAACATGGTCCAGCGTGCGGAGCACGCCTTCCACGATGTCGTCGATGTAGGTGAAGCTGCGCCGGTGCTGGCCGTGGTTGAACACCTTGATCGGCTCGCCCGCCAGGATGGCCTTGGCAAACAGGAACAGGGCCATGTCCGGACGTCCCCACGGCCCATACACGGTGAAGAAACGCAGCCCTGTGCTGGGAATGCCATAAAGATGCGCGTAGCTGTGCGCCATCTGCTCGTTGGCTTTCTTGCTGGCGGCATACAGTGTCAGCGGATGCTCGGTGCCCTGACGCTCGGAGAAAGGCATCGCGAGGTTGGCGCCATAGACCGAACTGGTCGATGCAAAGACCAGATGCTCGACGCCATGGTGGCGGCAACCTTCAAGGACATGCAGGAAGCCGGTCACATTGCTGGCGATGTATACATGCGGGTTTTCCGCCGCGTAGCGCACGCCGGCTTGCGCGGCAAGGTTGATCACGCGCTGCGGGACGTGCGCTGCGAACGCCGCCTCCACCGCGACGCGATCGGCCAGGTCTGCTTGTATGTGCGTGTAACGGGGATGCCGCATAAAACGCGCCAGCCTGGCATGCTTGAGGTTGACGTCGTAGTAATCGCTGAGGTTGTCGAACCCGACGACCTCGTCGCCGCGCTCAAGCAGGCGCAGGGCAACATGCGAGCCGATGAAGCCGGCGGTTCCGGTGACCAGGACTTTCATCGCATGCCCCGCCATGTGCCGCGCACCACGATGCGATGCTGAACGCAGAGCATGCCGATCCAGCACGGCACCGTGCGCACCGCGGTCGGGCGCTGAAGCGCACGCGTGCTCATTGCTTGATACCCACAGCGCACCAGAACGGCGCATGGTCGGAAAAACGAATTTCGCCCAGGCCGGCCGACGTCATCATGGCGCGGATCTCCTCTCTGTTGAAACGTCGCTCCAGCGGCGTACCAAAACGATCGCGCGAGTCGGTTCTCATCGTGTACCAACTGTGCGAACGGTAGTACGACAACGGGATGCCGGAGACATCAAAACCCATCCACTCCAGCAGGCGGCAAGCGCGTGCCAGTGGCAGGTAGATGGTGGCGGCGAGAAGATCGGTGATCAGGTGTTTGAACGCCGAGGGCAGCTGGCTGATGCCGCGGCGCATCCAATCCGACACGCGCCACGCCATGCGAAACGCAAGTGGGCGATTCTCGAAGGCGTAATAAAGATAAAGCAGGAAAGGTGCGCCCGGTTTGAGCAGCGCCACGCACGAGCGCACTGCCGATGCCGTGTCTGGCACGTGATGCAGTACGCCCAGCGAATAACCAAAATCCTGGCTACCTGGCGGCAGCGGCACGTCATCAAGCGATGTGCCATGGAAACTGACATTGGGGCAGGTTGCCAATGCCTGCCGAGCGACGGCCAGCGCCTTGGAGGGATCCACGCAATGCAGGTGGCCCACACGCGGCGCCACCAGTCGCGCCCACCTGCCCGAGCCGCAACCCATGTCGAATCCGGTCGCATCCTCCGGCAGGCTGTCCCAGGGGAAAATCGCGAAATACTCGTCGAAGATCATTTTGGCTTCGGCGTCGCCCAGATCCGACTGGTCGAATCGCGACCATTCGTCGCCGAAGCTGTCGACCGTTGCTCGATGCAGGTTATTGGTGGGCCTGGACGTCATCGTGCCGGCCTGTTCACAGACGCCCGTCCACCGCATCGCGCGGCAGGACAGACTTGACGTCATAGATAACGGCTTCGGCCTTGCCCAAGGCACGTATGCCATCTGCACCGAGCGCGGCAAACGCATCGTGGCCGACTGCGATGACGATGGCGTCGTAGCTGCCAGGCTCAATCCTCGCGATGGTGTCTATGCCGTACTCGTGCTTGGCAGCGACGGCATCGACCCATGGATCGTGCACATCCACCCGCGCGCTGAAATCCTCGAGCGAGCGCACCACGTCGACCACCCGCGTGTTGCGCAGGTCCGGGCAGTTCTCCTTGAACGCAAGTCCCAGCACCAGCACGCGGGCGTTCACCGGATTGATGCGCTTGCGCGCCATCAGCCGCACGACCTCGCCTGCAATGTAGGCGCCCATGCCATCGTTGGTACGGCGGCCGGCCAGAATCACATCGGCGTGGTGGCCGACTTGCTGCGCCTTGTGGGTCAGGTAGTAAGGATCGACGCTGATGCAGTGGCCGCCGACCAGGCCGGGACGGAACGGCAGGAAGTTCCACTTGGTGCCTGCCGCCTCCAGCACCTCGAGCGTGTCGATGCCCAGCTTGTTGAACAACATGGCGAGGTCGTTGACCAATGCGATGTTGAGGTCGCGTTGCGTGTTCTCGATGACCTTGGCGGCCTCGGCGACCTTGATGCTGCTGGTCTTGTGCGTGCCTGCGCTGATGATGCTGCCGTAAAGGCGGTCGACGAAATCGGCCGCTGCCGGGGTCGACCCGGACGTGACCTTGAGGATGTTGGTGACGCGATGTGCCTTGTCACCCGGATTGATGCGCTCGGGACTGTAGCCCGCGACGAAATCCTGGTTGAACGCGAGCCCGGACACTTGCTCGAGGATCGGCACGCAGACTTCCTCCGTGCAACCGGGATAAACGGTGGATTCGTAGAC
>JBBJNO010000103.1:0-8248 GCA_037720875.1 Luteimonas sp.
CGCTTCTGCACGCGGAACGCCGTGGACGTTTCGCCTCTGGATGTCACCAGACACTTCGTCGCGACGAGCGCGCCGTAGCCGTCTTGCTTTTCCAGCGCTTCAACACCACGGCATGCCGCGGGAGCGCTTGTTCATATGTTTCCGTAAGGCCGGCGACGCGTTTGGCAAATAAATGCCGGGCGGATCGCGCGGGACATGTTCAGCTCCAGTGTCTGACACACCGGGCGATGTCCGGATTTGCCGATCAGCCGCGCTAACATGATCTGCCCCGAGGGCAGTGGTCGCGCACTTGAACCGGGAATCGCGGGAGACGGGCTTTCGGCCCGGGTAACTCCCAACGAAATCAAACCCTTATCTCGCTTCGCGAGTGTAACAGACCAAGAGTGCCGATGCCTGACCCAGACGTCCCACCCCGCACCGCGCGGTCCGCCCACACCGTGCGCATCGACGAGGAGCGTGACGGCCAGCGGATCGACAATTTCCTGCTGGGCTACCTCAAGGGCGCACCGCGGAGCCTGGTCTACAAGCTGCTGCGCTCGGGGCAGGTGCGGGTGAACGGCGGCCGCGTGAAGGCCGAGCGGCGGCTGGAAGGCGGCGACGAGGTTCGTATTCCGCCGGTCCAGATCGACGAACCGGGCGACAAGGCGATGCCGCCGCAAGGGTTCATGGACGCGTTGCAGGCGGCCATCGTGTTCGAGGACGCCCGCCTGCTGGTGCTGAACAAGCCGTCCGGCGTGGCCAGTCACGGCGGCAGCGGGATCAGCTTCGGCGCGATCGAGACCCTGCGCGCGCTGCGCCCGAAGGAATCGCTGGAGCTGGTGCACCGGCTGGATCGCGACACGTCCGGGTTGCTCATCATCGCCAAGAAGCGCTCGGCGCTGACCGAGTTGCAGGCCTTGATGCGCGAAGAAGCCGGCATCGCCAAGCGCTACCTGGCGCTGCTGGTCGGCCGCATGCCTGGCGGGACGATGTCGGTCGATGCGCCGCTGCATGTCGGCCTGCGCCAGGGCGGCGAGCGACACGTGCAGGTCAACCCTGCCGGCAAGCCATCGCTCAGCCACTTCCGCGTCCTGGAACGCAAGGGCGGGCACAGCTATTGCGAAGTCCGCATCGAAACCGGCCGCACCCACCAGATCCGCGTGCACGCACAACACATCGGGCATGCCGTGGCAGGCGACGACAAATACGGCGACGCGGCAAGCAACAAGCGTCTGCGCGAACAACTCGGGTTGAAGCGCATGTTCCTGCACGCCGCGTCGCTGGAGTTCGCGCTGGATGGCGGCAAGGCGCCGTATCTGTTGAATGCGCCGCTGGCGCCCGAACTGGTGGACGCGCTGGACCGGCTCTCGTAGAGCGGAGCTTGCTCCGCTGCTTCCAACGTCAAAAGCATGACCGTAGCTCCGCTTTCTTGAAGAGCAATCAATTAATTGATCGGCATGGGCATGCAGTTTTGTGATCGACGGACTTTGCTTGACATCCTCCTCACCCGGAACGAAAGATGACCTCCCCGGGGATCACGAAAACGGAATCGACATGTCCGACACCAACGCCGCAAAGCCAAAAATGAGCAGCAGCATCGACGAGATGCTGGCGCAGGCCAGGAAGACGTCGGACAAGCGGCAAACATCGACCAAAACGACCGAGAAGGGCGCGGCGACGGCCGACTCGGCCAAGTTCGCCGATATCCAGTCGAATCCCTTCTACAAGATCGTGTTGAACCCGGAAGCGACGGCTGCGGAGAAGAAGACGGCCGCGACGAACGCGCTGAGCTTCGCCAACGATGCCGAAAAGGCCAAGGCGAGGCTGGAGGCGTTCAACCAGTTCAAGGAATTCCTGCAGCACGAACGCAAGCGGATGGCGCAGGAAATCATCGCGCTCACCGACACCGGCGCGTTCGCCGAGCTGAAGTCGGTCTACGACGAAATCAATCAGGCGCTGTTGACCTTCGAGGCGAAGATCACGCCGCTGACCGACATCGTCGATGCCGTCTATACCTTGCGCATGAACGGCGTGACCTTCGATGTATTCCGGGAGATCACGCTCGACAAACAGGCGGAAGAAGAATTGCGGAAACTGCGCGCGTCACTGGAAACCGAACTCAACAGCTTGACCAGCGACATCGCCACACTGAAGAACGACATTGCCCGGCTTGGCGAGGACAAGAGCTGGTTCGGCTTCGGCAACGTCAGGAAACCTTCCCGCGAAAAGGCCGCAATGCTGGGTGTGACCTTGAAGGACAAGCAGGGCGAGATGGCGCTGCTGGCCGACAAGATCGCGCAAACACCGGAATCGTTGCAGCCGAAAACCGAACTGTTGGAATACGCGGTGCAGAAGGCGAAGTTGCGCGAACTGCTGGACATCAGTTCCGACGACCACGTCAAGCGCCAGCGCGAGTTGGTCGAGGCCGCGCAAGGTTTCATCAAGACCACCGAGACGCGCGTCGGCAAGGTGTCCGATCATTTTGGCAGCATGGACCAGCAGATCGGCAATCTCAGCGAAGCCAATTATTCGATGCGCGAGATCTACGCGATCATCAACGATGCGACCAAGGAAGCGGAAAAGGCAACGAGACCTACCGCCAGACCCTGCAACCGGTCAACGACACCGAGGGTGACATCGAGAAGATGGCGCGCGAACGAACCAAACGCGATCTGGAAAACCACATCAAGTCGCTGGGCACCTCGGCCGTCGATACCACCACGGTGCTCGCAGAACTGACCGGTTCCAGCCATCGCATCAAGTCGATGCAGGACGCCAACGAACAACAGATCACCAAAACCCGCCAGTTGCACAGTTCCGGCGTGGCGGGGGTGGCGGACCAGTTGAGCACGGTGCTACAAGCGGTGTCGTCCGCGGCGCTGGGCGAATCCTCTGAAATGGCGCGCATGTCCCTGGAACGCATGCAGAAGACCACCAGCGACCTGAGCCAGAAGGAAGTCATCCGCGTCGCGCTGGGCACGCATGAGGTCAACAGTGATCTCAACAAGGCGTTGCTGGATCTCGAGCAATACGGCCAGGTCATCGATACCGCGACCGACATCACACGTAAAGGGCTCACGGAAACCCGCGAACTGCTCGGCAAGCTGGAGTCGACGGCCAAGGACGTGCAGGAGAGCGTCAGGCATTCGATCTCCGTCGCCGCCGAAGTCACGGCCGGCCAGAATCCGGACGAAGATGGCGAAGGCAAGTCGTCATCGGAACCGCCTGCCAAGCCATTCGGCTTCTGATTTCAGACTGCGCCGTCATACCGTTGAGACCACAGCTAGACAATGTCTGAACAAGTCAGATCATGCGCCAGTCATGAACCTGCCCGTTACTCCCGCGAAGGCGGGAACCCGTACCCGCAGACTCACCGCTGGGTCATTCAGACAATCTGAAAATGTTCCGGCATGGGCTCCGCCTTCGCGGGAATGAAAAGCAAAAAAGAGATTTCCCGATCCGCAAAATTGCCCCGAAATTTCCCAGGAAGTAGCAAGAGTACCCATCGATGTCACAGAGTAGTTTCCTGATCCGCGGCAGCGACCTGATCGAACAGCGCGACGGCTTCAAGCTGGTTGGACGTCAGAAGGAGCTGGCCAAGCTGGCCAGCATCCTGATGCGCAGGAGTTCCAACAGCGTGCTGCTGGTCGGCTCCGGCGGCGTCGGGTGCTCGGCGCTTTGCCTGGGACTGCAAGCGAAGAAAAACGAACCGGATGCGCCCTTCGATTTAATCAGCAAGCGATTGTTCTGGCTCGACACCGATGGCCTGTTTGCGTCGGGAGATCCGGGCGCGATCAACGAGGCGTTCCAGAAATTGCTTCGGACGCTGGCCCGTTATAAGGAAACGGTGTTGGTTGTGGAAGACACCCGGGATTTCGTCGAGGCCGCGCGCAGCAACGGCTGCACGCATTTCATCAATGCCTTGATGAGCGAAATCCACAGCGGCAAATTTCAGGCGATTTTCGAGACCCGCGTCGAGGATCTCGACGTGGTACTCAAGTGTCATTCGGACATGCGCGAGCAGTACACCATGCTCGACATCGATGAGCCCGACGCGGCATCGCTGCGGCTGATCGTCGATGAGGTGACGAGCCGCCTGCAACGCCACCATCGCATCCGCGTTTCGGACGCTGCCATAGCCACCGCGATCGCGCTGACCAGCAAGTACCGGGTCGACGAGATGAGTCTGAGCCGTGCGCAACCCGAGCGTGCGGTGAACCTGCTTGATCGCGCACTGACGACCTATCGGCAAAAGGCTCATGCGCAGCCGTTGGGGCTGGAATCGCGCAAATCGGAATTGCGGCAGCTCGAAGCCGCTTCATCCGGTGATGCCACGAGTCCTTGGGCCGGCAAGCCCGTAGCGGAACTCGCAGAACGCAGAACAGGCTTGCTCGCCGAAATTGAGGCCGCGCAACGGCAATGGCAGGATACTCAGTCACGGTTGCGGCGTTATTACAACAGCCAGCGCACTGGCGAGGAAGCCTTGCTGAAGCTTGAGGAAGACATGGAAGCGCAACGCCGCAAGGACCATGAGGCACGCGCCAACGTGGAAGCGAAGCCGCTACCGGAATCGGTGGCGACATCGCGTTCGTTCTCGGGATTGGCCGCCAGCGGAGGTTTCGAGTCGGCCGAAGTCAATCGGCTCAAGACCGAGATCGACGCGATGCAGCGCGGCGTCGATGACAATCGCCGCCAATTCGAAGCGCTGACAGCGGAGATCAATGCCCATCTTGAACTCGGCGCGGTCGACGTGCTCGCCGAATTCAGCAGCATCTCGGGCATCGCCACAGAAAAGCTCAACCAGGACGAGCGCAGCAAGCTGCTCAAGCTGCATCAGCTGCTTGGCGCGCGCGTGTTCGGGCAGGATCATGCGGTCAACCAGCTCGCGGATGCGGTGCGGGTGGCACGGGTGGGTTTGAAGGAAGCGGAAAAGCCGCAGGCGTCCTTCATGTTCCTGGGGCCGTCAGGCACCGGCAAGACCGAATTGGCGAAGGCGCTCGCCAGCGCATTGTTCGACAGCGAAAAGGCGATGCTCCGTTTCGACATGTCCGAGTACATGGAAAAACACGGCGTTGCCAAGCTGATCGGCGCGCCGCCGGGCTACGAAGGTTACGAGGCCGGCGGCATCCTGACCAATGCGATGCGCTCCAACCCGCGCGTGATCGTGTTGTTCGACGAGATCGAAAAAGCCCATCCGGACGTCTTCAACGTGCTGCTGCAGGTGCTCGACGACGGTCGCCTCACCGACAACCGCGGCCTGACGGTGTCCTTCAGCGAAGCGATCATCCTGATGACCACCAATATCGGCCAGCCGAATTTTCTCAACGAAACGCTGAGCTACGACGAAGCCGTCGCCGAAACCATGAAGGAACTGGACACGGTCTATCGGCCTGAATTCCTGAATCGCTTCAACGGACGCCAGAACATCGTCTGCTTCAACCGCCTCGACCTGCCGGTGATCGAACGCATCGCCCGGCGCGAGATCGAAAAGCTCAATGCGCAGATCAAGGCCGGCGGGCGCGACATCCGCATCGAAATGTCGGATGCCTCGCTGCAAGCCCTGTGCCGTGCGATCTACTCGCCTGCGCACGGTGCGCGCGGCGTGCCTGGCTACATCGCCACCAACATCAAGCCGGCGGTTGCCAACACCATTCTCCAGACGCCTGGCGCGCACGGCACGATGCGGATCGAATACGACGCTGCGCAGGCCAGGCTGACGATCCTGCCACCGGAAGTCGTCGAAGATGCCGTGATGGCTGCGGCTGGTTGAGGACGACCCGAGCATGGAACCGCCCAACGATCACAGCCGCAGCCGTCGCCCGCCGGACGACTTGTTGCGCAAGGCGCGCGAAGCCGTCGAAAAAGAGCGGTTGGGCTCGGCGCATGGGCAGGTGGCCGAGAAAATGGAGCAAGGATCGGCGGCGGCCTTCATACAGCGGTTTATCGATGCTTGCGCGGCGGTCATGCGGTTTCTGCTTCAGCCGTTCCGATGGGTGGTCTCGTCGTTTCGAGGGAGCTCGATGCAGCGCATCGGCCGGGGGTTCGCGTGGGCCGCATTCGAGCGTGAGAACGGCGCATTCCGGCTCAATGCCACAGGGGAACGCGTTTTTTCCGCGCACAGGCTGATCAAGGCCGGCGCCGGGGCGGCGGCCATCACGGCTGCGTTCTACATCGGGGGTTGCGCGGCCTATTACTACGGCACCCAATTCGAGGAACTGGCTTACACCACAGGAAAGCAGGAGATCGACGCCGGGGAGCTGTATCAGTTCACCGGCTGCACATCGCTTCCCTGTAGTACCGAAGCCGACAACGGCAAGTACTACAAGATCCAAACCAGCCTGTTCCTGCCGACGCTGCTGTACCCGGAACAGGACGTGTATGCCAACATCCCGCAGCAGAACGCGGTCTGCCACGTCAAAGGCTATGGCTTCTATTTCCGCAATCTCAGATGGCTGTACAAGTACGCCCAGTGGTACCAGCACGCCTACGACATTTCTTGCCGGCCTTACAACGAACAGGAATTGGCGGCCGCAAGTATTGCAGCCTCACCCGCGAGGTGATGGCCCGACGCCTGCTAGCGTCTCGGAACGAGCGCAACGCCGAGAAATCTAGCGAGTTAGCAAATCCGCCTTCGCCGCACAAATGAAATCGTTCTCGCTCAACCCGCCCACATCGTGGGTCGAATACCGCACCACGCAGCGGTCGTAGTGCACGCCGAGGTCGGGGTGGTGGTCTTCGCCGTTGGCCATGTGGGCGAGGGCGTTCACGAAGGACATCGTGCGGTAGTAGTTCTTGAATTTGAAGGTCTTGCTCAAGGCATGTCCGTCCTCGACCAACTCCCAGCCGGGGACTTCGGGCTGCAGCTCGCGGACGCGCGCCGCGGTGAGCTTGAATTCGGAGCCCTTGCGCGCGATGCAGTGGGCGTTGGCGAGGGGGATCAGGTCGGACATTACGAACTCCTAACGAATGACGATGCTCGTTCACGCTCCGGAAGGATTCGCGGCAACGGTGTGACGGTAGCTGGCTAGAATACGCCCAACATTGTTAAGCCAAAAAGCGCATGTATGGCTTGTCATTCCCGCGAAGGCGGGAATCCAGCGACTTTGGTTTTATTCGCCAACCTCTAACGCCCAGGACACTGGATTCCCGCCTTGGCGGGAATGACGAGCTGACAATTTCAGTCTTCTCTATAGAAGCCATCACCAGAATCACCATCATCAGAATCACATGATCAACATTTCCGAATCTGCACAGACCCATTTCCGCAAGCTCATCGAGCGCGAGGACATTCCCGGACTGGGCGTGAAACTGGCTGCCGTGGGCGCGGGCACGCCGAAGGCCGATGTGCGCCTGGAGTTCGCCGAGCAACGCGACTTGCAGGGCGATGAGTGGGCGATGGATTGCGAAGGTTTCACGCTGTGGCTGGATGCGGCCAGCGTTCGTTACCTCGACAACGCCGAGATCGACTATGAGCACAAGGCCACCGGCGGCCAGTTGCAGATCCGCGCACCGAAGATCAAGGGCGAAGTGCCTGCGGAATCCGCATCGCTGGTGGAGCGCGTGCACTGGATCGTCGAACACGAGATCAATCCGCAACTCGCCCAGCACAAGGGCCACGTGTCGGTGCAGGAGGTGACTGGTGATGGCGTCGTCGTGTTGCGCTTCGGCGGCGGTTGCCAGGGTTGCGGCATGGCTGATGTCACGTTGAAGCAGGGCATCGAGAAGACCTTGTTGACCAAGGTCGCGGGCGTGACCGCAGTGCGTGATGCCACCGATCACGACACCGGCACGGCGCCGTACATCGCCCGCGACGCGGCCGCCTAGGAATCCCGCGGCGCGTGTTCTCCGCGGCCGAACTCCTGCAGGCGCTACTTGCGCGGCGCAGACTTCAATCGATCCGACCCGAGGCGCAGATCGGTTTCCCGCCGAGCTGGGCCGCATGGCTTGCGTCCCTGGGTGAGCGTGTCGGCGCGGTCACGGGGGCGACCGCCGAATCGATCGTCGCCATCTTCATGCAGCGCGAACTGGCATCGCCGCCGCGTCGTGCGATCGAACTCAACCGCTGGCGGGCGTTCGCGACGTTATGGCGCCAACATTGGCAGCCGCCAGTACGCGACGAACGATGGATGCGCTGGTCTGCGCTGCTGCTCAGCTTGCTCGTCAATGGGCTTTTCACGGCGATGCTGCTGTACCTGTTGTACCTGCGTTTCATGATCGCCACGCAGGCCGAGGGCGAGCAGGTGCGCGTGCAACTGGTCGGCATCGGAAC
>JBBJNO010000104.1:0-8220 GCA_037720875.1 Luteimonas sp.
GCCGCTGCATCACCGGCATGACGGCGCACACCGTGTGCGACGGCTTGCGCGGGCACCTGGCGCCGCGCACGTTGGCGATCCTGCGCGAGCGCGCCAACGGCATCCTGCTGGTCGAGGAGAGCGACATCGTCGATGCGATGCGTCTGCTGTGGGAGCGCCTGAAGCTGGTCGTCGAACCGTCGGGCGCGGTCGCGCTGGCCGCCGTTTTGAAGCATCGCGAACGCTTTGCCGGCCGTCGCGTCGGCATCGTGCTGTCTGGAGGCAATGTCGACCTGGATGCGTTGCCGGCGCTGTTTGCGGCGGTGTAGCGCACGCAAAGCCTTTCATGGAATCGAAACTGGCAGCGCTGAACAGCCAAGGTCGGTCACTGGGCCCAAACCGCTGCTGACTTATTCAGGAAAGCCCGATTGACCATACATTCAAGCTGCTCGGAATATCAGCTATTCGCAGCGATGCAGCAGGCGGTGCTAAATGCTTTCGAGTCGTAGTAATCACAGACGGTTTCGCCCTGCAATGATTGTGGCTGCAGCATTTTTACCGCTGGCTGCTTTGGCTATCCGAATGGAATCCGACTACAACTGCGAATATTCGTCCTACGGATACACGGATCCCAGCGGGGCGTATCAAGTTGTTGGCGTAAGACATTGCACCGTTACTTATTTTCTAGTAGAGGAGGCAGACACTGAAATTCCGGCCCCATTTATGGATAACTGGCGAGGTAATGGTCGATATCTTCGAAGAAGAGAACCCTCTGATGCAGATGGAGACGGATTAATCGACTGCTTCAAATCCGTTGTTCCTGGCGGAAATTATGAACTTTCTGATGGCAAAGACTATGGCTGGCGTACGCTGAATGGGCAAGCAGATTTTCATGGGGGTGTAGATATTTCAGCGTCAGAAGGAACGAGCATTGTGAACGCCGCAGATGGCAGAGTTGTCGAGGCGGAGTTTGACTCCAACAATGGAAATTATGTGCGCATCAATCATAGCGATGGCACACAAACCGTATATCTACATATGCAGCAACCGGCGAGCGTCCAAAGCGGTCAGATTGTAGTAGCTGGGACGCCTCTTGGGCTGGTGGGGAATACCGGCCATTCCTTTGGCGCGCACTTGCATTTTCAAATATGGACGAAGCAAGACGGACCTCGCAATGAGCAGACGGATACGCTCGATCCTGAAAGCAAGTTTAATTGGAACTGCTGATTTCGTTTGGAGAACTCCACCATGTATTACGTATTTTTTAAGACAGCCGGCCTTGTTGCGATTCTCGCGTCGGTTTCTAACGTGGTATTCGCCTCCGGCTGGAATTACGCGCCGCGCAAGCTCGCACTTAATCCTTCCCGCTCGAAGCAGGTGCTTCATCTACAAGTGGACAGTCAGCGCCGAGGCTTGGCGGTTCGCCGCTCCGGTCCGGCTTCCGCAGTGGTCGATGTGATCGGACCAGATGGTAAGGTTGGCAAGCAATTGCAAATCGATGGCAATATCGAAGGCATTTTGGTCAACGACGCACGGGACATAGCCGCATTGCATGTCAAAGAAAGCGGCAACCGCGGGGCCATGACCGTGTGGTATGTGTCAACTCGTGGGTCGGCATGGCCGTTGCATGAGGTGAACTCGCGCTACATCGTGCTGGACGTTTTATCCGACGGCCGTCAGTTGCTGGCCGACAAGCTGGCTAACGGCATTGCACTGGAGCTACGTTCGGCAGACGGCAGTCACGAAGGCAGACTAGTGCTATCCGGTGAGCGGCTTGCAACCGAGGGCGGCGATGCAGGGCCGGATTTGGCACGCTTTGCACTTTTACGTGACGGTTCCGGCGTCGTGCAACTGGGAACATCCTTTGTGGCAAAGGGCGTTAAGTACACTCCGTTGACAACGCGACTTTGGGACGGGCGGAGCGCAATCACACGCATCGCCGGCAGCATCCGGACATTCAAAGGCTTCGATCCGACTCATCTCTACCTACTGACCGACGACGATCGTCTATGGGTCACTGCGGCTGGTAGTAAGCCTCAAGCAGTTGACCTGCATGGGCAAACCGTCAGGAAATTAGAGTGGACCGGCGACGGGGGACTGAAGATGCTGCACGGCAATGCCAGCTTCGTAGCCGAAACCAAGATGAAGGCCGACGGTCGTGCGACCGCGCAATGGGTCCGGCCACGTACAAGCCTTGCCACGGGACTACAGGACTCGGTTATGGGTAAACCGCTTGAGAAGATGGCAAGGGCGGATGCCTTGGACGGGCAAACACAATGGTTCGGTCAATTGCGCACCAGTTATCTTTCGGATGCCGCCTTGCCGGACGCAGCTATCGTCATTGCCTTCGACGGCAGCAACGACTTTGCGCCGCGTGCCTACGCATGGCCGGATGCCGCTGCTTATTCCCCCGACATGCGTTGGCTGCTCACTGCAAAGGCTGCTGGCGGGTACGCGATCGCATCCGCGCACCCGCTTGCAGAAGATGCGGCCCTGGCGATCTTGAAGAAACTTACGCCCTGATTGACGGCGACGCGATAATGGCGCCTGGGTGGCGTTGATGCGTACATTGAGGGAAGCGCGCAGCCCCGACATCGATCCGCAATGCTTCCCACCACGCCTGCGACGGACGGTGTGTCTCCTCCGGGCGCGTCAATCACGAGCCGGTTTTTTAACAACACTCGCTTAGACTTCGCGCACGTTGAGGGGAGTGCTGCATGCGGGGAATCACGCGCCATCGTCTGTGGATCGCGTTGCTTGCGCTGGTGCTCGCCTTCGGTTTCCTCGGCACGCGCGGCATCTGGGATCCGGACGAGGGCCGTTACACCAACGTCGCCGTCAACATGCTCGACAGCGGCGACTGGCTCAACCCACGCCGCAACGAGGACGTCGGCCACTGGACCAAGCCACCACTGACGTACTGGGCCATCGCGTCGAGCGTCGGCGTGTTCGGCAAGAACGCCTGGGCCGCGCGTTTGCCTGCGGCGCTGTCCTACCTGTTGTGCATCTGGCTGGCATGGCGGATTGCGCGGCGGCTCGCACCGGGCGCCGAGGACAGCGCCGCCATCGTGTACGCGACGATGCTGTTCACGCTGGGCGCGTCGCAGTTCATCAGCACTGACTTTGTGCTCGCGGCATGCGAAACACTGGCGGTGTGGGGATTTGTTGAAGCGCGGTTCGCGCACCGTCTGCATTGCTGGCGATGGATCGCGTTGATGTGGGTGGGTTTCGCGCTGGCCTTCCTGACCAAGGGGCCGCCGGCGTTGCTGCCGCTGCTGGTGATCATCGCGTTCGATCGCCTGATGCCCGCCCGCAACCGGCATCGGCTGTTCGTGGTGTCGGGCGTGTTGCTGTTCGCATTGCTGGCGTTGCCCTGGTTCATCGCGGTGATCCACAACACGCCCGGCCTGTTTGAATATTTCATCGGCGACGAAGTCGTCAACCGCGTCACCACCAACGAGTTCGGCCGCCACGGCGAGTGGTATGGCTGGCTGAAGATCTATGCGCCCACGCTGTTGTTCGGCACGGCGCCATGGACGCTGGACCTGCTGCGCTGGGCACGCACGTTGCCCGCGACCATCGCGCGCTGGTGGCGCGACCGCGCCGCGCGCGGCCACGATGCGTCGGCCGTGTTGCTGGCGCTGTGGGTATTGGTGCCACTGCTGGTGTTCTGCCTGTCGCGCTCACGGCTGCCGCTGTACGTGCTGCCGCTGTTCGTACCACTGGCGGTGCTGGTCGCCAGGCAACGGCAACTGGATGGACGCGGGTTGCCGCGCTGGCCGATGTTGGCGTTGTGGGCGGCATGCCTGCTGGGCTTGAAGTTCGCCGCGGCGCATTGGCCGACGCACAAGGACGCATCGAAGTGGGCCGATGAAATCCGGCAGCGCATGGGCGGGCCGGTGCACGAAATCGTCTTCGTCGAGGACATGGCGCGTTATGGGCTGCGGCTGCACCTGGATGCGGAAATCGAAAAGATCTCGTTCGAGCAGCTGCAGGACGCGCGCTTCAATCCGCAGTACGACGAGACGCTGGCGATGGAACTGGCGGATGCCGTGCATGAACCCGGTGCGATCTGGATCTGCAAGCAAGCCGCCTGGCCCGCGCTGCAGGCGCGCATCGCCGCCTCCGGCTACCGGGTGCAGGCGCTGGGCGCGCCGTACCAGGGGCGGATTGTGTTCCGTGTGCTGCCGGCGGCCGCTGGATAACGCATTTGCTTTCGTAGAGCGGAGCTTGCTCCGCTGCCGTTGACTTGACGCTTTCGTAAAGCTTGCTCCGCTGCTGTTGACTTGACGCTTTCATAGTGTTTGCTCCACTGCTGTTGCACTTGGAAGCAAGCGCAGCGGAGCAAGCTCCGTTCTACAAGAGCAGTTGCGGCCGCCGACGTGTCGCTAGCGCCCGGCCTCCAGGCGCGACAAGCCTTCATTCAACATCAATCGCGTGGCCGCGGCGCGCTCGGCCAGCGGTTGGGTCTTCAGCGAATCGAGCATCCAGCGCAGCGAGCGGCAACGCGCATCGCGACTGGCCTCCTCGCCACTGGCCGCGGTCAGTCCGGCCACGAACCCGTCGTGCAGGATCGCCGCGCGCGCACCCGCCGACTTCAAGGCTTGCCGCGCCAGGATCGCATCGTAGGGTTGCGGCTGGCCTTGCAAGCCGGCGACGGCGATGTCGGTGATGGCGCTGATGAAACGCTCGCGGCTGGCCTCGCCCAACTGGTTGGTCGCGCGGCTGAAGCCCTCGACGCTGCGATCGGCGTCGGGCTCGAACAGGCGGCACATCACCTTGGCCTCGTCGGGCGTCTGCGCCGCGGCGTGCACGGCCTGGAACAAGCTGTCGATGGAGCTGTCGGGCGCGCGGCGCACGATGTCCTCGGTGCCGGACATCAGCGCGGCGGGGTCGAAGTCGCCGAAGTCGAACGCCGGTTGTTGCGCGCGTGCGATGGACGCCGTCGCCAGCAGCGTGACGAATGCAGCGACCCACATGAATTTCAGCATCGCAACCATCCCGGCGGGAAACATCGCGAGTGTAGTCGGCACTTTCTGAATCGCGGACGTGTAGGGCGGGTCTTGACCCGCCGCTTCATGGCGATGGAAGTGCGGCCGCGTCATTGTCAATGCAAAGGCCGCGGGTCAAGACCCGCCCTACCGGCGGCGGATCGGGATGCTCGCCAGCGGCACGGCGGTCACATCAAAGTCGCCTTCGCGGATCGGCGCGCCGTGCTCCGGCGCCCAGGCGTGGGCATACACCACTTCCCACGTCGCCGGCAGCTGGCCGTCGCCGCGGCGTCCGTGCTCATAGGCGGCGGCGGCGTTGGCGAAGCGCGCCTTGCCGGTCAGCGTGTGCCGCCGCTGCTGCAATGCATTGGTCGCACCCAGTGCGCGCAATTCGCGCATCAACGCGGGCAGGTCGGGATAACCGGGTGCGAACACGTCGCGATCGAGCACCGGATCGCGAAAGCCCGCCCGCATCATCGCGTCGCCGAACTGCGCCATCGACACGAACGGGCTGACGTGCGGCGTGGCGTCGGCGTGCGCGAAAGCGTCGCGCAATTCGACCAGCGTCTCGCGGCCGAAGGTGGAGACCAGGAGCAATCCGCCAGGCTTGAGCACACGCCGGAATCCCGCGAACAAGGCCGGCAGGTCGTCGATCCACTGCAGGCACAGATTAGAGAACACGACATCGACCGTGCCCTCGGCAACGGGCAAGGCGGCGGCATCGGCGCAGACGCGCGCGGCGTGGCGGCGCAGCGGCCGCCAACCGCGGCGATGCGGCGCGGCCGCGTGCAGCATCGGCAGTGCGATGTCGATGGCGACGACCTGGGCGCGCGGCCAGCGTTGCTGCATCGCCGCCGCGGCGCGTGCAGGGCCGCAACCGACATCCAGCACCACCTGCGGCGCGGCGCGCCCGGCGCTGCGGCTGTCGTAATAGTCCAGCGATTCGAGCAGGCGCGCCTCGACCTCGCGCTGCAGGGTGGCGGCCGATTCGTAGCTGGCGGCCGAGCGTGAGAAGGCGCGACGCACCTGGCGGGTGTCGAAGAGATCGTGCGTAGGCATGGAGCTGTTGATGTTTTTGATGTTGATGTTTTTAATGTTGATGTTTTTGATGTTGATGTTTGTGCTGTTGCTGGTTGCCCTGTCGATGAGGGTGCTCTGTGCCGTCATTCCCGCGAAGGCGGGAATCCAGTGACTTGGCCTGCGGAGTCTTGCCAGCAGCCCATGGCAAACGTCGCTGGATCCCCATCTGCACGCGGGTGACCCTGCAAGGATTCAGCAAAGTCGCCAATCGCCTGCGCCACGTCATCCGCATGCCCAACGAACGGCGCGTGCGCGCCGCGGGCGATTTCGAGATGCGTTGCACGCGGCGCAAGCGCGGCCGCATCACGCAGGCCCGCCGACGGCACCAGCCGGTCGCGGCGTCCGCCGATCCACAGGCTGGGGCACTGCAACGACGGCAATTGCGCGCGCAGGTCACTGTCGTGCAGCAGCTGCAAGCCTTGGTGCAACGCCCGCATCGTCGGATCGCCGCGCGCATGCAGGATCTCGCGCAATATCCGCAATTCCGCGCGGGCGTGATCGGAGCCGTGGGTGTCGAGCGCGATGAAACGCTCCAGGGTGCCGCGGTAGTCGCGCTGCAGCGCATCGCCGAACTGGTTGAAGATGTCAGGTTCGACCGCACCGGGCCAGTCCGCCGCGCGCACGAAGCGCGGGGTCGCGCACAGCATCACCAGTCCCTGCACGCATTCGGGCCGCGTCGCCGCCGCATGCAGCGCAAACAGGCCGCCCAGCGACCAGCCGAGCCAGACCGCGGGCGGCGTCCGCTGGATGATCTGCGCGATGCATGCCTCCAGCTGCAATGGCGTGTCGTCGTCGCGGCTCAGGCCGTGACCCGGCAGATCGACCCGGTACAAGGTGTAGCGATCCGACAACCGCGCCACCAACGGCGCGAACACGCCGCCGTGCAGCGCCCAGCCGTGCAGCAGGACGATGGCCGGGCCGCGTCCGCTGACCTCGATGTGCAAGCCGTTGCTCATGTTGCCGGGTGTTGTCGAGGAGCTGCCACGATCAAGGCTCGCGCCACAGCTTCAGCAGCGATCATCGTCGTAGGAGCGGCTTGTGCCGCGACGCCGATGGATGTCGATGGTCGCGGCGGAAGCCGCTCCCACAAATGCACTGCAGGCTGGCATCGGTTGTGCGGCCGGGACACAACGACAACACGCGTCATCGCGGCGCGTCGATCCCGTCACCGAGCCCATCGCGGATCCGCGCGACGGCGGCCAGCAGGCCATCGATCTCGACCGTGGTATGCAGCGCCGTCAAGGTGATGCGCAGGCGCGAACCCCCTTCCGGCACCGTCGGCGGACGGATCGGGGTGACCCAGTAGCCGCATGTCCGCAACGCCTCGGCGAAGGCCAACGCGAGCGCCTCGCTGCCGCACGGCAGCGGCTGGATCGGCGTGTCCGACGGCAGCAGCGCCAGTCCGTAACCGGCCGCGACGCGCTTGAAATACGCGATCAGCCTGTGCAGGGTTTCGCGCGGCCGCGCATCGCTGCGCGCGCTGTGCACGGCCGCCAGCGAGGCCGCGGCCTGCGCCGGCGGCAAGGCGGTGGTGTAGAGGTACGGGCGCGCGACTTCGGACAGGTGCTGGATGAGGTGCTCGTCGCCGACCACGACCGCGCCATAGCTGCCCAGCGCCTTGCCCAGCGTCACCAGTTGCAACGGCACGTCCTGCGCGCCAAGCCCGGCCGCCGCGACGCTGCCCTGGCCGTGCTCGCCAAGCACGCCGACGCCGTGCGCATCGTCGACGTACAACATGGCGTGCTGCATCCGCGCCGCCAGCATCAGCCGGTGCAGCGGCGCGATGTCGCCATCCATGCTGAAGACGCCGTCGGTGGCGACCAGCGCGGCCACGTCGGGCGCATCGAGCAACCGCCGCAGCGCGCCTTCGACATCGGCGTGCGGATAGCGGCGCAGGTGGCAGCCGGCCAGGCGGACGGCATCGATCAGGCTGGCGTGGTTGAGCCGGTCCTGCACGCAGATGTCGTCGGGCTCGAGCAACGACTGGATGACCGCGAGATTGGCCATGAAGCCGCTGCCGAACAGCAGGCCGCGCGGGTAGCCGAGCCAGTCGGCGACTTCGCGTTCGAGCGCCTCGTGCGCCGCATGGTGCCCGCACACCAGGTGCGACGCGGTGCTGCCGGTGCCGTAGCGCGCCACGCCAGCCTGCATCGCCGCGACCACCGCGAAT
>JBBJNO010000105.1:0-8182 GCA_037720875.1 Luteimonas sp.
AGGCGGGCCACGGGACGGCTGCCGCAAGCGAACTGGCACCGCTGCTGGAGAAACATCGCGCCGATGTGTGGTTGACCCTGGCGATGGCGGAAGCCGAAGCGCGCAGCGGCAAGGCCGCGGCCGCCGATACGCGCTTTGAGGCGCTGCTGGATCGCATGCCCAGCAATCGCGCGGTCGCGCTGACGTACGCGCGGATGCTGGGGGAACGCAACACGCCGGCGGCCGGCAAGCGTGCCCAGGCGGTGTTGCGGCCGTTGCTGGGCAGCGCGTCGGACGATCCCACTTTCCAGCAGACCTTTGCCCGCGCCAGCGAGATCGCCGGTGATCCCATCCGTGCCGGCGAAGCCTATGCCGAGGCTGCGTATCTGAACGGCCGGCCGGAACAGGCGCTGATCCAGCTCAATACCCTGAAAAAGCGGCCGGAGCTGGATTACTACGCCCGCTCGCGGATCGACGCGCGCATCGCGGCAATTACCCCGACGGTGCTGGAATTGCGACGGCTCGGTGTCGAGGATGAGGATCTCAAACGTCACTGAACAAAGCTGCCGCGGTGATCCCGACTACTTCTTTGCTGCCCGGCAAGTTGATCACTTCGCTTTTTGTCGAGCGGAGCTTGCTCCGCTGCTCTTGCTGCCTTTCAGATCAAAAGCAGCGGAGCAAGCTCCGCCCTACAGGGGCGAATCGCTCCAACTTGCCTTTTTGAAACGCTTCTCAGCATTGATCCGCGTGATCCGTGGCAACGATGCGACAACCCGCAGCCCTGTCATGCACCAGTCACAAAACCGTCGTCTACTTGCGAAGCCCCCCTCGCAATGACACGGTAAATGCGTGCAGAAACGAATTCTGATCGTCGATGACGAACCCGCGATCCGCGACATGGTCGCGTTCGCGCTGCGCAAGGGCGAGTTCGACCCGGTGCATGCCGGCGACGCGCGCGAGGCGCAGACCGCCATCGCCGACCGCGTTCCCGACCTGATTCTGCTCGACTGGATGCTGCCGGGAACCAGCGGGCTGGAGCTGGCCCGCCGCTGGCGCAAGGACGCCCTGACCCGCGACATCCCGATCATCATGCTGACCGCGCGCGGCGAGGAAAACGATCGCGTCGGCGGCCTTGAGGCCGGCGTCGACGATTACGTGGTCAAGCCGTTCTCGGCGCGCGAATTGCTGGCCCGTATCCGTGCGGTCATGCGCCGCTCGCGCGAGGACGACGAGGATGGCAGCGTCACGGTCGGATCGCTGCGGATCGACGGCGCCGCGCATCGCGTGTTCGCCAACAACACCGACACGCCTGCGCCGGTGCCGATCGGTCCGACCGAATACCGGTTGCTGCATTTCTTCATGACCCATCCCGAGCGCGTCTACACGCGCTCGCAACTGCTCGACCACGTCTGGGGCGGCAGCGTATACGTCGAGGAGCGCACCGTGGACGTGCATATCCGCCGTCTGCGCAAGACGCTGGAGCCGCACCAGCTCGACAACATGGTGCAGACCGTGCGCGGCGCCGGGTATCGGTTTTCCGCGGCGGTGTGAGTGCGCTGGGATCGGATGTCGGGGCTCGGGGCTCCGAACTCCGAACTCCGAACTCCGAACTCCGAACTCCGAACTCCGAGCTCCGGACTCCGAACTCCGGGAAAGCCGATCACTTTTGCTCTCGTCATGCCAGCGCAAGCGTGGGATCCATTCGATCTTTCCCTTGCTTGTCATTCCCGTGAGCGGGAATCCAGTGCCTTCGTGACGACATCGCGATCTGCCATGGAAGCCGCTGGATTCCCGCCTTCGCGTGAATGACGGGCAAAACAGCAATCCCCTTCTGAGACAATCGCGACATGCCACCCCGTGCCCACTCCGCCTGGATGAAAACACTCGGCACACTGTTGCTTGTGCTGCTGGGTGGCCTCGCCCTCGGCGTGCTGAGCGGCTACCTCTGGCCGGTGATCACGCTCACCGCATTGGGCATCGTCGCCTGGCATGACTGGCGCCTGCACGGGGTGCTGTCGCGCCTGACCACGCGCCAGCGGCTCACGTCACCGCTGGGCAGCGGCACCTGGAACGAACTTGACCGACTGCTGTACCGCTCGCAAGCCGAGATGCGCGGCCGCAAGCGCCGTCTGGTCAGCATGTTGCGTGCGTATCGCGCCGCCGCCGCCGCCCTGCCCGATGCGATCGTCGTGGTCGAGCGCAACAGCCAGCGCGTGCAATGGTTCAACGAAGCCGCCACGTCGCTGCTGGGGCTGCGCTATCCCGACGACATCGGCGCGGCCCTCGGCGATCGCCTGCGACCCTTGACGGTGTCGCACTGGCTGGCGGCCGGGCGCAATGCCGAGCCGCTGATGGACGAGGCATCACCGGTGGATCCGGCCGTGCGCCTGAGCCTGCGCCTGATTCCCTATTCCGACGAGCTCTGGTTGCTGGTGGCGCGCGATGTCACCAAGCTGATGCGGCTGGAACAGGTGCGTCGCGATTTTGTCGCCAACGTCTCGCACGAACTGCGTACACCCCTGACCGTGGTCCACGGTTATCTGGACCTGCTCGACCCGGCCGAGAAACCGGAGTGGGCGCCGATGCTGGCCGAGATGCAGCGCCAGTCGCAGCGCATGACCCAGCTGGTGGAGGATTTGCTGACAATCTCGCGCCTGGAGGCACAGGACAGGCTGCCGGACGAAAGCGTCTCGATGACCCCGATGCTGACCACCCTCAAGCGCGAAGCCGAAGCCCTCAGCCAGCACCGCCACGCGATCGTCGTCGAGGACAGTGCGCATGTGGACCTGTGGGGATCGACCAAGGAACTGCACAGTGCCTTCTCCAACCTGGTCAGCAATGCCGTGCGCTACACGCCCGCCGGCGGCACCATCACGATTCGTTTCGCGCGCGATGGCGATGGCGCGGTATTGCAGGTGCGCGACAGCGGCTACGGTATTCCTCCGGCGCACTTGCCGCGCATCACCGAACGTTTCTACCGCGTCTCGACCAGCCGTTCGCGCGAATCAGGCGGTACCGGCCTGGGCTTGTCGATCGTCAAGCATGTGTTGAACCTGCACCAGGCGCGGCTCGAGATCGAAAGCCAGGTGGGTCTCGGCAGCACGTTCTCCTCACACTTCGGTGCCGAGCGTGTGCACCAACGCGAGCACGCCGCCCTCCCTCTCAGCGCAATCCGATGAACGCACAAGCCAGCCCTTCGCAACCATCCCACCCAGCCATCGAGCCGGCTGCATCCGATCCGGACGCACTCCGCGATCCATCGATGTACTTCAACCGCGAACTGTCGCAGCTCGATTTCAACTTCCGCGTACTGGAGCAGGCGCATGATCCGTCGATGCCGCTGCTGGAGCGTCTGCGCTACCTGTGCATCTCCTGCACCAACCTCGACGAATTCTTCGAGATCCGCGCCGCCACCGTGCGCCACGCGATCGATTTCGGCATGGTGCCCGCGCCGGACGGGCTCGCGCCGACGGCAGCGCTGAAACAGATCCACGACCGCGCCGCCGAGCTGGTCGATGCGCAATACCGCTGCTGGAACGAGGAGCTGCGTCCCGCGCTATCGGATGCCGGCGTGCGGGTGCTCGGCCGCGATGCGTGGACGCCGGAACAATCGGACTGGCTGCGCACGTATTTCCGCGACGAAGTGTTGCCGGTGTTGTCGCCCCTCGGCCTCGACCCCGCGCATCCGTTTCCCAAGATCCTCAACAAGTCGCTCAACATCGTGGTGGTGCTCAAGGGCAAGGATGCCTTCGGCCGCGTCGGCCACCTCGCCATCGTGCGCGCACCGCGATCGTTGCCGCGCATCATCCAGCTGCCGCGGGAAGTGTCGGGTGGCGAATACGATTTCGTCTTCCTGTCATCGGTGTTGTCGGTGTTCGTCGACGAGCTGTTCCCGGGCATGGAGGTCAAGGGCGCGTACCAGTTCCGCGTGACCCGCAATTCCGAATTGATCCTTGACGACGACGAGATGGAGAACCTGGCGCTGGCGCTGCGCGACGAGTTGATCGGCCGCGGCTACCTGCGCGCGATGCGGCTGGAGATCGCCAAGGATTGCCCGAAACCCATCGTGCAGACGCTACTGGACAATTTCGACCTGACCGAGAACGCGGTGTACCGCATCGACGGCCCGGTCAACCTCAATCGCGTGTCGCAGATCTACGACCTGATCGCGCGCTCCGACCTCAAGTTCACGCCGTTCGCGCCGCGCCTGCTGCCGGGCAGCGATACCATGTTCGAGAAGATCGCCCAGGGCGACATCCTGCTGCACCATCCCTTTGATTCGTTTGCGCCGGTATTGGATCTGATCAGGCAGGCCGCCAACGACCCCAACGTGCTGGCGATCAAGCAGACGCTGTATCGCACCGGCAAGGACTCGGGCATCGTCGAATGCCTCATCCAGGCGGCGCGCAATGGCAAGGATGTCACCGTGGTGGTGGAACTGCGTGCACGCTTCGACGAGGAAGCCAACCTCGGGCTGGCCGATCGCATGCAGGAAGCGGGCGTGCAGGTCGTGTATGGCGTGGTGGGGTTCAAGACGCACGCCAAGATGCTGCTGATCGTGCGCCGCGAAGGCCGCAAGCTGCGGCGGTACGTGCATCTTGGCACCGGCAACTATCACTCCGGCACGGCGCGCGCCTACACCGATCTGGGCCTGATCACCGCCGACCCGGACATCGGCAACGACGTGCATTTGATCTTCCAGCAATTGTCGGGCCTGGCTCCCGCCATCAAGCTCAAGCGCCTGCTGCAATCACCCTTCACCCTGCACGCCGGCGTGTTGCAACGGATCCAACGCGAAGCCGCGCTGGCACGCGCCGGCAAGCCCGCGCGCATCATCGCCAAGATGAATGCACTCAACGAACCGCAAGTGGTGCGCGCGTTGTATGCGGCGTCGCAAGCGGGGGTCGAGATCGACTTGATCGTGCGCGGCGCCTGCACGCTGCGTCCGGGCGTGCCCGGCATCTCCGACAACATCCGCGTGCGCTCCATCGTCGGACGGTTGCTCGAACACAGCCGCGTCTACTGGTTCGGCAACGACGGCGACCCGGACCTGTATTGCGCCAGCGCCGACTGGCTGGAGCGTAACCTGCTGCGCCGCGTCGAGACGTGCTTCCCGATCCTGCAACCGGAACTGGCGGCGCGCGTACGCGAGGAAGCGCTGGACAACTATCTCGCCGACAACTGCAGCGCATGGGAGCTGCACGAAGACGGTCGTTATCGCAAGCGCATGCGCGGCGAAAATGAAACCCCGCATTCGGCACAAAATGCATTGCTTGCGAAACTCTGCGCATGAATCGCACCGCGATCGCCACATCCTCCAGCGCCGCGCCCTTGCAGGATGGCGAATTGCTCGCCGCCATCGACCTGGGCTCCAACAGTTTCCACATGGTGGTGGCGCGCTACACGCTCGGCCAGTTGCGCGTGGTGGATCGTCTGCGCGAGACGGTGCGGCTGGCGGAAGGCCTCGATGGCAAGGGCGGCCTGACCATGGAGGTGCGACAACGCGCGCTGGAATGCCTGGCGCGTTTCGGCCAGCGCATCCGCGACGTGCCGCCTTCCCGCGTGCGCGCCATTGCCACCAATACCGTGCGGCAGCTGTCGGCCGCGCAGACCTTCCTGGTGCCGGCCGAAACCGCGCTCGGACATGCGATCGAAGTGGTCTCGGGCCGCGAGGAAGCGCGCCTGATCTATCTGGGCATCGCCAACGCGCAGCCGCCGAAACCCGAGCAATTGCGGCTGGTGATCGACATCGGCGGCGGCTCGACGGAATGCATCATCGGCAGCGGTTTCGACGCGATCGAGCGCGAAAGCCTGCAAGTGGGCTGCGTCGCCACCACGCGGCGCTTCTTCGCCAACGGCAAGCTCTCGAAGAAAAAATGGAAGGAGGCGCTGACCGAAGTCACCGCGGAGTTCCAGCAGTTCGCCGGCATCTACCGGGCGCTTGGCTGGCATGAAGTGCTGGGGTCATCGGGCACCAACAAGGCCATCGGCGAGATCTGCGCGGCGATGAAGCTGACCAAGGGCGCAGTGACAGACGAGGCGCTGCCGGTGGTGCGTGACCGCTTGCTGCAGGCCGACCACATCGACGCCATCGACCTGCCGGGACTGTCTGCCGACCGTAAACCGATCATCGCCGGCGGCGTGCTGATCCTGGAGGCGGCCTTCATCGCCCTCGGCATGAAGCGCATGGCGGTGAGCAAGGCAGCGATGCGCGAAGGCATCCTCTACGACATGATCGGCCGCGGCGGCGACAACGATCCGCGCGACGTGTCGGTGCACGCGCTGATGCAACGCTATGGCATCGACCCGGTACAGGCATCGCGGGTGGAGGCCACGGCGCTGCAGTTGTTCGACCAGGTGGCCCAGGCGTGGAAACTCGAAGGCGATGACCGCCGCATGCTCGGCTGGGCCGCCAACCTGCACGAACTGGGGCTGGCCATCGCGCACAGCCAATACCACGTGCACGGTGCGTATGTGCTGGAAAACTCTGACATCGCCGGCTTCTCGCGCCAGGAGCAACAGTTCCTCGCCGCACTGGTACGCACGCATCGGCGCAGCATTCCGAAGGCCGCGTTCGAGGCGCTGCCGGACCGCCTGCTCGCCAGCGTGCGTCGCAGCGCCGCGCTGCTGCGGATCGCGGTGCTGTTGCATCGATCGCATGACGGCGAGCCGATTCCGAAGCTCGAGCTGGCCGTTGGCGGCAACCAGCTCACCCTGGATCTCTCGGCCCGCTGGCTGCAAGCGCGTCCGCTGCTCGCCGCGGACCTGGCGAATGAACCGGCCGACATCGCAGGACTCGGCATCGGCATCGAATTCGTGGCCAGCCCCGGCGTCCCCGGCGTCCCCGGATAATGGGCACAAGTCACCAACTCGTCATCCCCCTGACGCGGCAGGTTCACACCGCCAATGCAGCATTCGCAAAACCGGATGCCGCATATGCGCTACGCGATCGTCACCGAGACCTATCCGCCCGAAGTCAATGGCGTTGCCCTGACGGTGCATTCGCTCGAGGCGGGGCTGCGCGCTCGCGGCCATGAGGTCTCGCTGGTCCGGCCCCGGCAGTCCGATGAGCAACGTCCCGAGGCCCACGAATTGCTGGTGCGCGGCGCGGGCCTGCCACGTTATCCGGGGCTGAAATTCGGATTCCCCGCGACGCGCAAACTCATCCGCCTATGGACCGACGCGCCTCCGGACGCGATTTACGTCGCCACCGAGGGTCCACTCGGGTGGTCGGCGTTGCGCGCCGCCAAGCGGCTTGGGATTCCCGTGGCGAGCGGCTTGCATACCCGCTTCGACGAATACATACGTGATTACGGCGCGGCCTTCCTGCAACAGACCGCGTTGCGGTGGATGCGTCGTTTTCACAATGGTGCCGATGCCACGCTGGTGCCCACGCGCGAGCTCAGCGAATTCCTGCAAGGCCAAGGCTTCGACAACGTGATGCGTCTGCCGCATCGCGCCGGAAAAGAATCTCGACCTGGCCGTGCGCGGATTCCGCCGCTTGCAGCAATCGCGGCCGGATGCGCGCTTCGTGTGGGTCGGTGACGGGCCGTCCCGCGCAAAGGTGGCGCAGGACAATCCCGACTTCATCTTCTGTGGCGTGCAACGCGGCGACGATGTCGCGCGGCACTTCGCCAGCGGCGACCTGTTCCTGTTCCCGAGCCGCAGCGAGACCTTCGGCAACGTGACGCTGGAAGCGATGGCCAGTGGCATCGCCACCATTGCATTCGACTATGGCGCTGCGCGCGAATACCTGCGCGACGGCGTGCATGGCGCCGCACTTGTGAATGGCGATGATGATGGTTTCGTCGATGCCTGCGCCCGACTGGCTGATGACCAGACCGCGCGGATCGCCATGGGCGCCGCGGCTCGGCAAGCCGTGCTTGGACTGCGGCCCGAACAGGTCGCCGCCGACTTCGACGACATCCTCGGCGCATTGGCGCAAGCGCGGGGGCCGCATGCAAGCATCGTCACGGCATAAGCGTTTCTTTGCGAACGAATCCAATTGGTGCGTACGCGCCAATGGCTGGGCCGCGCGCAATGGATGGCGCAGTTATTTCGCCGCCGTCAGCCGGCTGGGCGATGGCCTGTTCTGGTACGCATTGATGGCTGTCATGATCCTGCTAGACGGCATGCCCGGATTGCGCGCGTCGGTGCATCTCGCCGCGACGGGCGTGATCGCGCTGACCCTCTACAAACTGTT
>JBBJNO010000106.1:0-8145 GCA_037720875.1 Luteimonas sp.
TGCTGGACTGGATCGCGAAACAACCGGAACTCGATGCCACGCGCGTCGGCGTCACCGGCGGCAGCTACGGCGGCTACATGGTGCTGGCGTCGTTGATGCATTACAGCGACCGCATCAAGGCGGGCGTCGAAGTCGTCGGCATCTCGCATTTCGGCACCTTCCTCACCAACACCGAAAGTTACCGCCGCGACCTGCGCCGCGCCGAGTACGGCGACGAGCGCGACCCGGCGATGCAGGCGGTGTTCGACAGGATCTCGCCGTTGAACAATGCGCAGAAGATCACCTCGCCGCTGTTCGTGGCCCAAGGTCGCAACGATCCACGTGTGCCGTACACCGAGGCCGAACAGATCGTGAAAGCGGTGCGCAGCAACGGGCAGCCGGTGTGGTTTTTGATGTTCAACGACGAGGGCCACGGCTTCGCCAAGAAGGCCAACAGCGATTACTTCGGCGCCGCGGCCATCCTGTTCTGGCAACAGCATTTGCTCGGCGAGAACCGATAGGGTCATTGGCACGCGACGATCACCTACGTAGCCGGGTTGGCTAGACAGGCCAACCGCGTCTATGGGCCACAGCAAATACAGCCGCCGCTACAAAACTTTACACAACGCTCAACGTGCCGATACGCCGCCGTCCCATCGTGCCGGCCATGCATTGCAATTGGCGCGATGCGGGACCCACCCACGAGGCAATCGCGTAGGCCGCGACCAGGCTGGCAATCAGGACGAGGGTCTCGCGCGTGCCGTGCGTCTCGCCGAGCAGGATCACGCGATGCGCACCAGCGCCGCTGCGGATGCGTTCGACGGTGGCCGCAAGGCCAGCGTCCGCGTCAACGGCAGCGGCCGTCGCGCAGGCCAACCACAGCGCCAGTGTCGCCAGACATCGAATCAATCGCATGCCGCGTTCCATCGTCGGGGACCGCACAGCAATGGGGCGCGTGCAGCGGGAATCAAGCCACGGGCTGCAACACCAACCCCGTGCCCGGCTGCAACCACGGCAGCAGCCAGTGGTCCACCAGCAAAAACGCAAACAGCGCCATCAAATACACGATTGAATAATTGAACACCTTCATCGCGTACAACTCGTCGGGCGGATCCAGCAACTTCCATGCGTACCAAAGGAACACCACGCCCAACACCAGCGCGCCGCCGAGGTAGAACAGGCCGCTCATGCCGGTGGCCCATGGCAACACGGTGACCGCCAGCAGCAGCACGGTGTAGAACAAAATCTGCCAGCGCGTGTATTGCACGCCGTGCGTCACCGGCAGCATCGGCACCAGCGCGCGCGCGTAGTCGTCGCGGCGGAAGATGGCCAGCGCCCAGAAATGCGGCGGGGTCCACACGAAGATGATCAGGCACAGCAGCAACGCGTGCGGGTCGAGCGTGTTGGTGATGGCGGCCCATCCCAGCACTGGCGGCGCGGCGCCGGCGATGCCGCCGATGACGATGTTCTGCGGCGTCGCGCGCTTGAGGAACACGGTGTAGATCACCGCATAGCCGATCAGCGATGCAAAGGTCAGCAATGCGGTCAGTAAGTTCACCCACAGGGCCAGGATCAGCATCGATGCCGCGCCCAACGCCAGCGCAAACAGCAGCGCCTTGGCCGGCGTGATCTGGCCGACCACGATCGGCCGCCACGAGGTGCGCGCCATCTTGGCGTCGATGCGCGCGTCGAGCAGCTGGTTGATTGCCGCGGCCGACGACGCCGCCAGCCAGATGCCGATGAACCCCAGCACCGATTCGCGCAAAGGCGGCAGTCCGGGCACGGCCAGGAACATGCCGACGATCGCGGTGAACACGATCAACGCGACCACGCGCGGCTTGGTCAAGTCGAAATACTGGCGGAGCGTCGCAGGCATGCTCAAGATCTCGTAGGGCGGGTCTCGACCCGCCAACCAGGCGCTCCGGACGCAGCAGGGATTGGATGATCCCGCGGCGGCGGGTCGAGACCCGCCCTACGAAGCATCATGATTCCGCCGTCCGCAAGCGCGCCAGCAACGACACCAGCACGAACAGCAGCAAGGCCGCGCCCGCGTTGTGCAGCACCGCAATCGTCAACGGCAACGCCAGCTTGACGTTGGCAATGCCGAGCGCAACCTGCGACAGGGTCAACACCGCCAGCAACACGGCCCACGTGCGCATGCCGGGCGTGCGCAACAAGCGTACGGCCAATGTCAGCAGAGACACGAACACGATGCCGGCCATCATCCGGTGCGCCAGCTGGATCGCGATGCGCGATTCACCATCGAGCACGCCGCCTTCGTAATCGACCCCGCCATGCCCGATGAAAGCATCGCGCCACAACACGAAGCCTTCGCGAAAATCATGCGCAGGCCACCACTGACCGACACACTTCGGAAAATCGGTGCCGCACGATAGCGCCGCATAATTGGCGCTGGTCCAGCCGCCGAGCGCGATCTGCACGCCCAGCAACACCGTGCCCAGGATGACCCAGCGGCGCAACGATTGCGCATCGACCAGACGGATCGGACGATCGATCGCACGCCATGCGATCCACACCAGCAAGGCGAACGTCAGCAAGCCGCCGAGCAGATGCGCCATCACCACGACGGGCTTCAACAGCCACGTCACCGTCCACATGCCGAGCAGCGCCTGCAACACGATCACCGCCAGTGTGATCGCGCCCGCTCGCGACAGGTCCTGGTTGTTCCATCGCAATGCGGCCAGCAACAGGATCGCTTCGCCGCCGATCGCCAGGGCCATTGCCGCTGCATGCTGGCCGCGCATGTACAACGGGATCGCGAGCGCGATCAATCCCGATGCGACGAGAATTTGTGCGATGCCCATACGCCGTTTGCGCGCGGCGATCAAGGCCAGTGCCAGCACGAGGACGCCGAGTGCGCCGGCCAGCATGCGATGCAATTGCTCGCGCCAGGCCTTGTGCGTTTCGACAGGACGGATCGCGGTCGCGGCATGGTCGACGGTGTCGCTGGCCGCCGGCCACGCGGCGCGGCCGTAACACGTCGGCCAGTCGGGACAACTCAATCCGGCATTGGACAGGCGCACGAACGCGCCGAACACGATGACGCCCAGCGCAAGCGCGACCGCAAGCCACGCGAGGCGATGCAGGTGTTTGTAGATCACGGGGGACAACGCGAAATTCATCTCAACGCAGTTTCAGCAAGCGCGCCATGTCGGTGCGCAGGTCGGCGGGGTCGAAGCCGGGAGCGTAACGCAGAATCACGAAGCCGTTGGGATCGACCACGTACACCGGCACGCCCTCGGCATCGTCCACGCGCGGCAGTCCGGCACGTAGCGCCGGCGACGGCTGCAGCAGGCGCTGGCTCTGTAGCCGTGTCGCACCTGCAGGTGCCGTGCCGATCCACAGCACGTGCACCCGGCCGGCTTCGCGCCCGAACAACTGCCAGACGAGGGCGATCTCGCGCGCAAGCTCCACGCATTCGACGGTGCAGCCTTGCGGCGGCGCCAGTGCGATGCGCCAGGTGCGCTCGGCAGGATTCCATTGGTATTCGGCACCATCGGCGAGCAACGGCCTGGCCTGGCGCAAGTCGCCCGCCGGTTGCAGCAATTCGCCCTTGTTCTTCAGTCCCTGCGGACGCCAGCCGGAAAAACGCAGTGCACCGGCCACGATAAAGCTGCCCAGGAAGATGGCGACGATCGCGATCAGCATGCCGCGATTGCGTGTGCGTTGCGGGGTTGGTGCAGTCATCGACGAATTTTCCGGAACGTGAGAATGCAGGCAGTGACCAGCACCGCCAGCGCCAATGCGAACCATTGCACGGCGTAACCGAGATGGCGCTGCGGCAGGGCGGGATCCAGTCGCAACACGCGCGGTGCGAGCGGCACCGGCAAGCGGAGACTCGATGCAATGGCGACAGGATCGACGCGCGTCAGCAACCATCCGTCGCCCTGGCGTACAACACCCGCGCCAAGTGGAAGCCCGGAGGACGGTGGCGGCATCAACAGTCCCCGCAATTCGACGGGTCCATGGATGCGCGCGATGTCCGGAAATTTTCGATCTCCACCCAGCGGCAGCCAACCGAGGTCAACCAGCAACGGATTGCCTTGCTCGGGCACGAAGATGCGATAGACGCGTATGCCGCTGCGGCCACTGTTTTGCTGGTTGTCGAGCAGCAACGCGCCGCGCGCGTCGAATGTGCCTGCACCCGCGCTCCAGTCGTAGGCACGCATCCGCTGGTTGTCGGCGGCGATCGACAATGGTTTCGCGGTGCGGTCGGCCAGCACGTGTTGCGCGGCATCGAGCGAGGCCTGCTTTTCGTGCATGCGCCGCCATTGCCAGGCGCCGGCGATCGAAAACAGCGTCATCGCGACCAGTGCCAATACCCAGCCAAACAGCATGGTGCGCTGGCGGGTCACTCGAGGCCCCGCAATCGCTGCAATAATCCGCGAATCGCATTGCAATCAAGCGCGAAGGAAGCTGCCATGAACGACTCGCTGAAGACGCTGCTGATCATCGCGTTCCTGATCCTGATCCTGTGGAACCTGGGCGCCGGCCTGTACTACATGCTGAACGACAAGGGCAAAACCGATCGCGCCGTCAAGGCATTGACCAAGCGCATCGCGTTATCGGTCGCGCTGATCCTGTTCGTGGTGCTGGCGATCTACATGGGCTGGATCACGCCGCATGGAGTGGGCAGGTAGATTGCTCCGGCTTTCCTTCTCCTCCGGGAGAAGGTGGCGCGCAGCGCCGGATGAGGGCGTAGAGGTGACTTTTCGAGGAACGTACATCGCGAACTGAAAGTCCGCTCCCTCATCCGCCCTTCGGGCACCTTCTCCCGAGGGGAGAAGGAAAAACCCAAAGCGGTCAGAGCACGTAGACAAACATAAACAACCCCAGCCACACCACGTCGACGAAGTGCCAGTACCAAGCCACCGCTTCGAACGCGAAATGATCGTCGCGGCTGAAATGGCCTTTCAAACAACGCAGCCAGATGATCGCCAGCATGAGCGTGCCCAGCGTGACGTGCGCGCCGTGGAAGCCAGTCAGCATGAAGAACGTCGAGCCGTAGATGCCCGAGCCCAGCGTCAGGTTCAGCTCCCTGTAGGCGTGGATGTACTCCTCGGCCTGGAAGAACAGGAACAGGCAACCCAGCAGCACCGTCAGCCCGAGGAACACCAGCAATTGTTTGCGATGTCCCGCACGCAATGCATGGTGCGCGATGGTAACGGTGACGCCGGATGTGAGCAGGATCAACGTGTTGAGCAGCGGCAGCCCCCACGCGGGAATCGTCTGGAACGTGCCGCCGACCTGACCCGGCCCGTTGCTCGGCCATGCCGAGCTGAAGCCATCCCACAGCAGGCTGTTGGTCATCACGCCATCGCCGGAACCCCCCAGCCACGGCATCGCGAACTGGCGCGCGTAGAACAAGGCGCCGAAGAACGCCGCGAAGAACATCACTTCGGAAAAAATGAACCACACCATGCCCATGCGGAACGAGGTGTCGACCTGCTTGTTGTAGTAGCCCTTGATCGACTCGCCGATGACATCGGAAAACCACTTGAACAGGATCGCGGCCAGGGACACCAGGCCGACGAAGAACGCCGTCCTGCCCCAGCTCACTTCGTTGAGCCAGCTGGCAAAACCAATCATCGTCGTGAACAACGCGACCGATGCGATCACCGGCCACCGGCTGCCGTGCGGGATGTAATAGACCTCGGGATCGTGGCTATCGTGGGCCTGCATGTCGTTGGTGTGCGCTTGGGCCATGGAAAATCGTCCGGTCGATCGAATCAGGGTGCCGCGGGCGGCGAAGTCGACAACACCTTCGGCGCGTTGAGCTGCGTCGTCAGTGCATCGTTCTTGAAGGAGGCAAGACGCGCGGTCAGCGCGTCGTTTTTATAGAACGTGTACGACAGGGTGATGGTATGCACGTCATCGGGCAACGCCGGATCGACGATGAACCGCACCGGCATGTCGCGCGCCTCGCCGGCGGCCAGCGTCTGCGCGGTGAAGCAGAAACATTCGGTCTTGCTGAAATAACCCGACGCGCTCGCCGGCGCGACCGAAGGCACGGCGTTGCCGACGATCGCGCGCTGGCTGGTGTTTTTGGCGAAGTAGGTGGTCTCGTATTGCTGGCCCGGGCGCACCTGCATGGTCCGCTGGTTGGGCTTGAAAGCCCACGGCAATTTCGAGTTGACGCCGCCATCGAACTGCACCGTGATGATGCGCGCCGTTTTGGGCGCTGCGGCCAGCGCTCCTGCCGCAGCGGGTTGTGCGGCAGTCCGCTCCAGCCGCACGCCGAACACCTTCTCGCATGCGATCCGGTACAGCGGCACCAACGCGAAGGTAAAGGCGAACGCGGCCAGTGCCACGCCGATCATCTTGATGATGCCACTGTTCTTGACGATGCCACTGTGGTTGCCGGCGCTCACTGACCCAACACCCCGGACAGGATGAAAAGGACGTAGACCGCAATCGCGATCCCGGCCATCGTCCACGCCGTGCGCACCACGCCGCGACGGCGTGCCGCGGCGTCCTGCACCGGATGGCCTTGCGACTGCATCGGGACGCGCGGGTCGGTCATCTCAGGCATTGCGCGCATTGGTGTGCGCCGCGGTGTCGGCGTTGGTGGTGGCGTTGTCGAAATCCAGATGCGCGAAATCGCCGTGGGCGAGGTCGCCATCGCGGATCACCGGCGGCGTGGTGAAGGTGTGGTGCGGCGCCGGCGACGGCACCGTCCATTCCAGCCCGCGCGCGCCTTCCCAGGCACGCGCCGGTGCGATCGCGCCATGCTTGAGCGAATGCCACAGCACGAAGAACATCAGGAACGGCGTGGCGAACATGCCGAACGCGCCGATCGAGCTGACCAGGTTCCAGTCGGCGAACACCACGTTGTAGTCGGGGATGCGGCGCGGCATGCCGGCCAGGCCGAGGAAGTGCTGCGGGAAGAACAGCAGGTTGACGAACACCACCGACCACCAGAAATGCACCTTGCCCCAGAACTCGCTGTACATGCGGCCGGTCCACTTGGGCCACCAGTAGTACACCGCGGCAATGATGCCGAACAGCGCACCGGTCACCAGCACGTAGTGGAAGTGCGCGACCACGAAGTAGGTGTCGTGGTACTGGAAATCGGCCGGGACGATGGCCAGCATCAGTCCGGAAAAACCGCCGATGGTGAACAGGATCACGAACGCGATCGCCCACAGCATCGGCGTCTCGAAACTCAGCGAGCCGCGCCACATGGTGCTGACCCAGTTGAACACCTTGACCCCGGTCGGCACGGCGATCAACATGGTCGCGAACATGAAATAAAGTTCTCCGCCCAGCGGCATGCCCACGGTGAACATGTGGTGCGCCCAGACGATGAAGCTCAGGAACGCGATCGACGCGATCGCGTAGACCATCGCCTGGTAGCCGAACAGCGGCTTGCGCGAGAACGTCGGCAGGATCTCCGACACGATCCCGAACGCCGGCAGGATCATGATGTAGACCTCGGGATGGCCGAAGAACCAGAAGATGTGCTGGAACATCACCGGGTCGCCGCCGCCGGCCGCGTTGAAGAAGCTGGTGGCGAAGAACTTGTCGGTCAGCAGCATCGTCACCGCGCCGGCGAGTACCGGCATCACCGCGATCAGCAGGAACGCGGTGATCAGCCACGACCACGCGAAGATCGGCATCTTCAGCAGATCCACGCCGGGCGCGCGCATGTTGAGGATGGTGGCGATGATGTTGATCGCGCCCATGATCGAGCTGATGCCCATCATGTGGATGGCGAAGATCACGAAGGCGAGGTTGGCGCCGCCCTGCAGCGACAGCGGCGGATACAGGGTCCAGCCGCCGGCCGGCGCGCCGCCGGGCAAAAACAGCGTGCCCAGCAGTAGCGTGAAGGCGAACGGCAGGATCCAGAACGACCAGTTGTTCATGCGCGGCAGAGCCATGTCCGGCGCGCCGATCTGCAGTGGCACCATCCAGTTGGCCAAGCCGACGAACGCGGGCATCACCCCGCCGAAGATCATCACCAGCGCGTGCATGGTGGTCATCTGATTGAAGAATTCGGGATCGACGTGCTGCAGTCCCGGCACCGCCAGCTCGGTGCGGATCACCACCGACATTGCCGCGCCGATGATGAACATGATGAAGCTGAAAATCAGGTACAGCGTGCCGATGTCCTTGTGGTTGGTCGAGAAGAACCAGCGCTCGACG
>JBBJNO010000107.1:0-608 GCA_037720875.1 Luteimonas sp.
CCTGGCGCTTGGCCGATGCGCCGACCAGCACTTCGCCGTCCTTGGTGTAGGCGACCACCGATGGCGTGGTGCGATCGCCCTCGGAGTTCTCGATGACGCGGGCCTTGCCGCCTTCCATGATCGCCACGCACGAATTGGTCGTGCCGAGGTCGATGCCGATGATCTTGCCCATGTGTTTGCTCCCTCTGGAATCGTGTGTATGAGTTGGCGGGTCAGCCGCCGATGTCGGTGATTTGGGGGCCGATGCAGGTCAGTTCAAGCGCCGACCGGCTTGTTGTTGCCTTCTGTAGGAGCGGCTTCAGCCGCGAGCTATTTGCCGGGATCGACCTACGTTCCAAAGTTCGCGGCTGAAGCCGCTCCTACAACAGCAGGTCAATCGTGTCTGGCGACGACCACCATCGCCGGGCGCAGCAGCCGTTCGTTGAGCACATAGCCCTTCTGGAACACCTGCGCGACCGCGCCCGGGGCAATGCCTTCGGCATCGACCATGCTCACCGCCTGGTGCTGCTCGGGATTGAAGCTGTCGCCCGCCGCCGGTGCGACTTCGACCAGGCCATTGGACTCAGCCACACGGTGCAGTTGTCGCAGCGTCAGCTCGGCGCCTTCGC
>JBBJNO010000107.1:618-4068 GCA_037720875.1 Luteimonas sp.
GAGCGCTGGCGAGCGCGGCCTCCAGGCTGTCGAAAACCGGCAGCAGGTCGGCCAGCAAACGCTCGTTGGCGTACTTGCGCGCACTGTCGATATCCCGGGCCAGGCGCTTGCGCTGGTTATCGAGCTCGGCGCGCTCGCGCAGGGACTCGGCGCGGAGTTGCTCGAGTTCGGCGCGCGCCTGCTCCAATTCGGCAAGCAGGCGTTCGGCAGCCAGTGGGTTTTCGGTATCGAAGGCCGTGTCGGCCACCGGGTCTTGCAAGGGATCGTTGGTCATTTCCGGTTCCGTGGCGGAGGGCCGTCCGCCGTACCCGGAAACCTATGCGGGCTGCGGTGACGGATTCAAGTCCGCCCCCACATCCTGGGGGATGATCGAAACCACGAGACGTACTAACTTGACATTCAAGTCGGCGCATCAAGCGCAGCCCCCAATACGTCGGCAGCGGCCTGCACCACCGGAATCACCCGGTCATAAGCCATCCGCATCGGGCCGATCACGCCGAGCACGCCCAGGACTCGTCCGCCGGCGGTGTACGGGGCAGTCACCAGCGACACGCTCTCCAGCGGCGCCAATCCCGTTTCCTCGCCAATGAAGATGCGTACGCCCTGTGCATGGATGGTGCGCTCGAGCAGCTGCAGGATCTCGCGCTTGCGGGCGAAGGCCTCGAACAACTCGCGGAGCCGGTCCACGTCGGACAGCTCGTGCACGGCCATCAGCCGCGTCTGCCCGGCCAGCAGCATGTCGTCGTCGACCGGCAACGGCGTCAGCGCTTGCTCCGACAATTCGACCGCCTGGGCCAGCAACGCTTCCATCTCGCTGCGCGCGAACTTGAGCTCGTGCACCAGCGTGGCGCGGATGTTCGCAAGCGGGATGCCCGCGAAGTGCGCATTGAGATAGTTGGCGACGCGCTCCAGCTCGCCCGGTTCGTACGCCCGGCGCACCTGCAGGATCCGGTTCTGCACGTCGTTGTCGGCAAACACCAGAATCGCCATCACCCGGTTGGGATCCAGCGGCACGAAATCGATGTGCTTGAAGGCGAATTGCTCGCGCCGCGGCACGCTGACCACGCCCACGAAATGGGTCATCGCCGACAGCAGTTCCGAGGCGCTGCCCAGCAAGTGCTGCGTCCCCGATCCGGCCGGCAGTTCGCTGCGCAGCCGCGTGACTTCGCCTTCGGCCAGGGGCTTGATCTGCAGCAGCGTGTCGACGAAGACCCGGTATCCCTGCGCGGTCGGGATGCGTCCGGCCGACGTATGCGGCGCGCTGAGCAGGCCGATGTCCTCGAGATCACCGAGGATGTTGCGGATGGTGGCCGCGCTGACATCCAGCCCCGCATGCCGCGCCAGCGTCTGCGATCCGACCGGCTCGCCATCACGGATGTAACGCGCGATCAGCGTGCGCAGCAACTGCCGTGCGCGCGGGTCGAGCGAGTTGTCTTCGGCAGGGCGCAGGCGGTTCATGGCTATCGATATAAGCGCGCTGGCGATCGGGTGCAAGCGTCCGTCATGGAGGATGAGTGCATAAGGGTTCTTTTGTGGAAGGGGTTTCAGCCCGACGCTTGCAGCCCTACAGCGTCAGGGCTGAAGCCTCAGCCACAATGAAGCGGGCTCTCATTGATGCGCGACATCGCCGCCGCTTGGCCGGTTGCGCCCCAGCCTTCACAATCTCCACCACATGCTGACCCACCTCGCCATCAAGGATTTCGCCGTCGTCCGCGCCGCCGAACTCGATTTCGGCCCCGGCCTGACCGTGATTTCAGGCGAAACCGGCGCGGGCAAGTCGCTGCTGGTGGACGCGCTCGGCTTTCTTTCGGGCTTGCGCGCCGACAGCGGCGTGGTCCGTCATGGCGCCGAGCGCGCCGAACTGACGGCCCACTTCGTGCTTGCCGATGCATCCGCCGCCCTCGCCTGGCTGCGCGAACAGGAACTCGACGACGGCGACGAATGCCAGCTTCGCCGCACCCTGCGCGCCGATGGCGGATCGAAGGCCTGGATCAACGGTCGTCCGGTGACGTTGTCGCAGCTGGGCCAGCTGGCGGGACTGCTGGTGGAAATCCACGGCCAGCACCAGCACCAGGCACTGCTTTCCCGGCCTGCGCAATTGGCGCTGCTGGATGCGTACGGCCGGCACGAGGCGATGCTCGTCGCGGTACGCGATAGCGCATCGGTCTGGAAGGATTTGCTGCGCGAACGCGATGTGCTCAGCAAACAAGGCGATGTGTCCGAACGCATCGCGTTGCTTGAACATCAATCCGAAGAGCTGCAGCGCGAAACGCTGGAACCGGCCGCCATCGCCGAACTCGTCGCCACGCACCGGCGCCAAGCCCATTCGGCGGCATTGATCGCCGCCTGCGATGCCGCGTTCTCGCGCCTGTCCGGCGACGAGGCGCCAGCGCTGACCACGCAATTGCAGCAGACCCGCGGCGAGCTACAGCGCGTGGTCGAACACGAGCCGCGCTTGAACGAGATCGACGGCATGCTCGATTCGGCCGCGATCCAGCTCGACGAAGCAATCACGCTGCTGGAACACATCCGCGACGATCTCGACATCGACCCTTCGCAACTCGACGAACTCGAACGCCAATTGACGCGGATCCACGACCTCGCACGCAAGCACCGGATCACGCCGGAGCAACTCGCGACACGGCGTGAATCGATCGCATTGGAACTCGAATCGTTACGTGGCGCCGGCGAACGCGTGCTCAGGCTCGATGCCGACATCGCCGCTTCCGGCAACGCATGGAAAGCCGCATCGAAACAGCTCAGCGATGCGCGCCACAAGGCCGCCGACGCCTTGTCGCAATCGACCACGGCCCTGATCGGCGAGCTGGGCATGGGCGGTGGGCGCTTCGAGATCCTGCTTGAACCCAACGATGGCGAACGCCCCGATCCCAACGGCGCCGAGCGCGTGGAATTCCTGGTCGCGGCCAACCTCGGGCAACCGCCGCGCGCGCTGCGCAAGGTCGCATCGGGCGGGGAGTTGTCGCGCATTTCACTGGCGATCGAAGTGGCCGCGCTGGGCCTGGACGCGGTACCGACGATGGTGTTCGACGAAGTGGATTCGGGCATCGGCGGCGCGGTCGCGGAGATCGTCGGCCAGAAGTTGCGCGCCCTCGGCGAAAAACGACAAGCGCTGTGCGTGACACACCTGCCGCAGGTCGCCGCGCAGGGACACGCGCATTACCGGGTCAGCAAGGCTGCCAGCGAAGGCGTCACGCAGAGTGCGATCGAACGTCTCGACGACAAGCAGCGCGCGGAGGAACTGGCGCGGATGCTGGGCGGTGTCGAGGTCAGCAAGGAAGCGCGCGCCGCAGCGAAGCGCCTGCTGCAAAACGCGAATTGACGAAGCCGCTTTTGTGGGTGCGAATTTATTCGCACGCTTTTGAGTGACCGGCAGAAGCCTGCGAATAAATTCGCACCCACAAAAAACGCTGCTCTTCGTAGGAGCGGCGT
>JBBJNO010000107.1:4078-6848 GCA_037720875.1 Luteimonas sp.
CCCCCCGCTCCTACAAAAAACCGGAGGGCTAGCGTTTTCTGCGCACGTACAACACCAGCGAATGTTCCTCCAGCTGGTAGCCGTGCTTCGCCGCGATCTCCGCCTGCAACTTCTCGATTTCCGCGCTCTCGAACTCGATGATCTTGCCGGTGTCGATGTCGACCATATGGTCGTGATGGCCGCCGCGATCCAGTTCATACACCGCATGCCCGCCTTCAAAGTTGTGCTTCAGCACCAGGCCCGCGGCCTCGAATTGCGTCAGCACGCGATACACCGTCGCCAGCCCGATTTCCTCGTGCTCGCCGATCAGGTGCCGGTAGATGTCCTCGGCGGTCATGTGTCGCGATTTGGCCTGCTCCAGCAATTCAAGGATGCGCATCCTGGGATGCGTGACCTTGAGGCCGACTTTCCTGAGATCCTGCGATTCCATCGAGTAGCTCCTGTTCGGATGCGTGCGAGCGATAACCATCAATAAACGCGGACCCGCCGGGGCGAGGATGCCACTGCCCACGGTGTATTATCGCGCCCATCTCCGTTTGCCGCGAATCCACATGCGAAACCTGTTGCTGGTCGCCACCCTCGCCCTGATCACCGCCGGTTGCGGCGTGTTGTATCGCCAGCCCATCTATCAGGGCAACCTGCTGGAAAAAACAGCCGTCGAGCAGTTGCAGCCGGGCATGAGCAAGCAACAGGTGGCCGCATTGATCGGCTCGCCCTCAATCGCCGATCCGTTCAACCATGATCGGTGGGACTACACCACGACGCAGCGTACCGACCGCGTCGGTCCGCCGGTGGTCAAGAACTTTACGGTGTGGTTCGAGAACGACGCACTGACGCGTTCCGAAGGCGAGTATTTCCCCGAGCAGGACGAGGAACTGGCCAAGCTGGCGCCGCGCCAGTTCGGCCCGAACCTGCAGAAAGACAACAAGAAGAAAAGACGCCGTTAAGCACCTCGCGCTCCTGTAGAGCGGAGCTTGCTACGCTGCTGTTGCTCATCATTCCCGAGTAGGCGGGAATCCAGCGACTTTCGTACAGGTGGCGAAACCAACACTCAAGACACTGGATTTTCCCGCGTTGGGGGAATGACGAATCAGCGCCGCAGGGCCGTAGGATGGGTTGAGCCGAAGGCGATACCCATCTTTCCCCCAGCCGTCACCATGTTGATGGGTATCGCTGCGCTCAACCCATCCTACTCGGCTACTCGGCTGTCCTTGCTCTTTCGTGTGTCGCGGTTCCCTCGCGAAAGCAGCAGGGCAAGCCGAGCTGGTCGAATGACGCTCTACAACGGCTCCTTCGTGCTCGCCGCCCGCCTGCGCCGCGCATCCTTCGGATCCGCCTGCAAACCCCGCAGCAGTTCCACGCGATCCCCATCGCACAATGCATCCGCAAGCTGCGCGCGTTGGCCGTGGATGGCATAGCCGATCACGTCATCCGCACCATTGAACCCGGCCGCTGCAATCGCATCCCCGACGCACGCGCCCGCCTCCATGTCCAGTGCGGCCAGGGTGTGCCGCCGCGGCCAACCGATCACGACTTCAACCTTCATGTCGCTATTGCCGGTCCGCGACGCGCACGAAGTCATCCACCATCCGGTCCGCCAACCCCTGGAATCCCAGCGCCATCGCAGGGGCCAGCAGCTTCGACGCCGGCACGAAGCTCAGCGACAAGGACACCTTGCACGCCGATTCGTCCAGCGCGTGGAACTGCCAGCGCCCGGTCAGGCTCTTGAAAGGCCCCTCGACCAGTTTCATGTCGATGTGATGCGGCGCCGACAGGCTGTTCTCGGTCACGAACCAGGTACTGAGGGCGCCGAGCTTGAGGTCCAGCCGGGCCAGCATCCTCTTTGCGTCCTGCTCCAGCACTTCGGAATCCGCGCACCAGTCGAACCGCCGCGGATAGGCCGCGATGTCGTTGACCAGCGAGAACATGCGTGCAGCGGAGTGCTCGACCAGCGCGCTGCGTTGGATCGTGGTCATGCCGGACTAGGCCCTGTTGGTTGCATCGGCGACAATGCCACGATGAGCAAGAAGGCCGACAAGGATAAGACAAACACAGGCGGCACGATCGCGTTGAACAAGCGCGCGCGCCACGAGTACCACTTCGAGGAACGCTTCGAGGCCGGTCTTGCGCTGCAGGGCTGGGAGGTCAAGGCGATCCGCGCCGGCCGCGCCAACATCACCGAGAGTTACGCGCTGGTGCGCGAGGGCGAGCTGTTCCTGTTCGGTGCGCAGATCACGCCGCTGATCCAGGCGTCCAGCCACGTCATCGCAGACGACCGCCGCAATCGCAAGCTGCTGCTGCACAGACACGAGGTCGACGAGCTGATCGGCCGCGTGCAGCGCGACGGCTACACGCTGGTGCCCACGGCGTTGTACTGGAAGGGCAACAAGGTCAAGGCCGAAATCGCGCTGGCCAAGGGCAAGCAGTCGCACGACAAGCGCGAGGTCAGCAAGGAACGCGACTGGGCACGCGACAAGCAGCGGGTGATGCGGCGGCATAACCGGGATGCGTAGGACGCGTGGCAGCATTGGCTGATGTAGAGCGGAGCTTGCTCCGCTGCTCTTCGCATGACGGCACAAGCCGCACCGTAGAATGAGTTGAGCCAGAGGCGAAACCCATCTTCTACCCGTGATCACGCTGTTGATGGGTATCGCTGCGCTCAACCCATCCTACGCACTGCCTTAGGATGACGGCACAAGCCGCACCGTAGGATGGGTTGAGCCAGAGGCGAAACCCATCTTCTACCCGTGATCACGCTGTTGATGGGTAT
>JBBJNO010000107.1:6948-8083 GCA_037720875.1 Luteimonas sp.
CGCTGCGCTCAACCCATCCTACGTACTGACGGACAATTTCGATCCGTGCAGGCGCGCGGCCCATGGTGAACTTCCATGCGTTGTCGATCAGGTTGTCGATGAGGTTGCACAGCAGCGCCGGATCGCCCTCGGCCAACAGGCCGGATTCGATCACTGCGTCGACGTGTCGTCCGGGTTCCGCCGCTCATAGTCCGGCCACCGCGTCGTTGGCAAATTCGCTCAGGTCCACGGTCACGGGATTGATCTCGCTACGCACCAGACGTGACATCTTCAGCAACGCTTCGATCAGCTCACCCATCCGCGTCGCGGCATTGCGGATACGGCCCAGATAATCCCTGCCGGCATCGTCGAGGACGTCCGAGTACCGGCCATCCAGCAGACGGCTGAAGCCGTCGATCGAACGCAGCGGCGTACGCAGGTCGTGCGAGACGCTGTAGGCGAACGATTCGAGTTCGCTGTTGACAGCACTCAACTCCCGCGTCCACGCGCGATTCCAGGGTTCGGTTGAGCGCATGCACCTCGGCCTCGGCGCGCAGGCGTTCGGTGATGTCTTCCACCTGCACCAGGCGACTGATCCCCGAGGCATCGCCACCGGGAATCGCGGTATAGGCCAGGTGCGCATGGCGGATGGCGCCATCGCTGCGCCGCAGGTTGCGTGTCACGCGATGCGCGCCGCCGCCGATCGCCTGTAGTTGCTGCGTATCGATGCTGGCTGGCTCCTCGGTTTCAAACAGCGATGCCAGCGAGCGCCCTGCCAGCAGGCTGACATCGACGCCCACGATGTGCGACAGCGCCGGATTGGCCTCGACGATGTCGCCTTTGCGGTCAAGCAGCGCCATGCCCGACGCGGCGTGCTCCATCGCGCTGTGAAAGCGTCGCTCGCTGGACCGGTAGGCCGCCGTCATCTGGCGCGCGATAGTGCACGCGCGTGCCTCGGTGCGCACCAGCGTCATTGCCAGGCCGGGGCCCGCATGCCGATGAAATGAATCGCCGCCCGATGCACGCGCGGGACGTGCTTGAGACAGCAGGCATTGCCCCTATACTGGCTGCGTCAGCGACATCGACACACCCGGGGGTGCACTGGCTTCGACGGGGGTTGCGAAATCGCTTGGCGCATGCCGAGGGGGTAGCTTTC
>JBBJNO010000108.1:0-8067 GCA_037720875.1 Luteimonas sp.
GGCGGCAACGGCTACATCAACGAATACCCCACCGGCCGCCTGTTGCGCGATGCCAAGCTGTACACCATCGGCGCCGGCACCAACGAGATCCGCCGCATGCTGATCGGGCGGGAGTTGTTCGAAGGCCGCGACTGACCCGCGTTTGCAGGAGCGGCGTAAGCCGCGAGCCGTCGATTTGCAGGTCCGAATTTATTCGGACGCTCTGGCGACAGCGCGCGAATAAATTCGCACCCACACGCGCCATGTTCGGGACACCGCAGACCAAGGGTTTGCCGCACCGCAACAACCCGCGCCATAATCGAGCGGTTCCGGTCCCGCGCCGGCCGTGTATCCAGAGCTTTCGGAGTCTCCATGTCAGACATCGTCATCGTCGGCGCCAAGCGCACCGGCATCGGTTCCTTCCTCGGCCAGTACACCGGCGTGCCCACACCGACGCTGGGTGCGGCCGCGATCACGGGTGCACTGGAGCATGCGGGCGTGTCCGCCGACCAGGTGGATGAAGTGATCATGGGCTGCGTGTTGCCCGCCGGCCTTGGCCAGGCGCCCGCCAGGCAAGCCGCCATTGGTGCCGGGATTCCAACGTCCGCAGGTTGCACGACCGTCAACAAGGTCTGCGGTTCGGGCATGAAGGCGATCATGTTCGGCCACGACCTGATCAAGGCCGGTTCGGCGACGGTAGTGGTTGCGGGCGGCATGGAGTCGATGACCAATGCACCACACCTGCTCAACGGCTCACGCAATGGCGTGCGCTATGGCAGCGCCGAATTCCTCGACCACATGGCGTGGGATGGCCTGACCAATCCATACGACGGCAAGGCGATGGGCGTGTTCGGCGACACGGCGTGCGAGAAATACGACTTCAGCCGCGAGGAACTCGATGCGTTTTCCGCCGAGAGCGCCAAACGCGCGCAAACAGCGCAAGCCAGTGGCGCATTCGCCGGCGAAATCGTCCCGGTCACGGTCAAGGGTCGCAAGGGCGAGGTGGTCGTCGACAGCGACGAGGAACCCGGCAAGATCGATCTCGCCAAGATCCCGACGCTGCGCGCGGCGTTCGGCAAGGAAGGCAGGCTGACCGCGGCCAGTTCATCGAAAATTTCCGATGGCGCGGCCGCCACCGTGCTGATGTCATCGGAAGAAGCGGCGCGGCGCGGGCTAACGCCATTGGCGCGGATCGTTGCGCATGCCGGACATGCGCAAGCGCCGGAATGGTTCACTACCGCGCCGGTGAAAGCGATCGCAAATGTGCTTGAAAAAGCCGGTTGGCAGGTGTCGGATGTGGACCTGTTCGAGATCAACGAAGCCTTCGCCTGCGTCGCAATGGCGCCGATGAAGGACCTCGGGATCGGTCACGACAAGATTAATGTCAACGGCGGCGCGGTGGCACTCGGACACCCGATCGGGGCCAGTGGAGCGCGTCTGGTGGTCACCCTGATCCATGCGCTGAAAGCCCGCGGAGGCAAGCGTGGCGTGGCTTCGCTGTGCATCGGCGGAGGCGAGGCAACCGCCATCGCCATCGAGATTGTATGAAAAGGGTTAAGAACGAAAACCGCAAAAAAAACCGGTCAACCGCTTGACACGCGACTCCTGCTTGTCATCATGTTATCGGCGCGCAATAGCGCGTTGCCAAATTTTTTACAACGACGAGGAAATTCACTATGTCCATCAACAAGGCACTGCTTGCCCTGGCTATGGGTCTTGCCCTGGCTGCGTGCAGCAACCAGCAGCAGGCTGAAGATTCGGCCGCTGAAGCTGCTGAAGCCGCAACCGAAGCCCAGCAGGCTGCCGACAACGCCGCCATGACCGGCGACGGCATGGCTGCCGACGCTGCCCAGTCCGGTGCCGACGCCGCTGCTGCTGCTGCTGACGCCGCCGCGACCTCGGCCAACGCCGCTGCCGGTGCAGGCGACATGACCGCTGCCGACGACGCTGCCGACGCTGCTGAAAATGCCGCCGACGCCGCCGAGCAGGCACAGGACTCGGCAGAAGAAGCCGCTGCTTCTGGCGACGCCAAGACCAACAACGACGGCAAGTAATACCGCCCGAGTTGCTTGTTACAATGGAAAGGCCGTCGGGGACTCCTGACGGCCTTTTCCATAACTGCTTTGTCAGTGAACGAAACACCTGGCCCTGAGCCGGATTGCTGCGCGCACTGGCGTTGCCTGATTCGATGCACCTGCTTTTACAACCATCAGACAACCCACTCTGGAGACCACCATGAACACCAAGCTCACTGTCTTCCTTGCCGCCAGCGTCCTCGCTCTCGCGGCTTGCAACTCCCCCACCGCCGAACAGAAAGCCGAAGAAGCTGGCGACCAGGCTGCCGTTGCTGCCGAATCCGCCGGTGATGCCGCCGCTGCCAGCGCCGAAGCCGCCGCTGCTGCCACCGCTGCCGCTGCAGGCTCAGCCGCTGCTGCTGTCGATGCCGCTGCTGACCCGGTCCAGGCCGCCTATGAAGAAGGCAAGGCCTCCGGCGCCGAAGCCATCGGAAACACGGCTCAGAATGTCGCCGACAGCATGAAGGGTGAGGCTGCCGAAGCCAAAGCCACTGCCGAAGCAGAAAAGAAAGACTGATCTTTCGATTCAGTCGTGCAAGAGGGCCCGCGCAAGCGGGCCTTTTTGTTGCCCGGGAATCGCATGCCAGCAGTCTGCACGTCTGGTTTGCGGCCATGACACAGCGGTTATCCTTGCCGCAGTCTTCGTCGGCCTCTTTCCAATGCCCGTACTGCACTCGCTGCTTGACCCACGCTCGCAGGACTTCATCGACAACGTCGAATACCACCGCGGCCTGGTCGATGAACTCGATGCGCGGCTGGCACGCGCGGCGGCCGGCGGGGGCGACAAGGCCCGCGACAAACACACCGAACGCGGCAAGCTGCTGGCACGCGATCGCATCACCGCCCTGCTCGACCCCGGGTCGCCGTTCCTGGAACTATCGCCCTTGGCGGCCGAAGGCATGTACGCCGATGCCGCGCCCGCCGCGGGCATCGTGACCGGGATCGGCCGCGTGCAGGGCCAGGAAGTCGTCATCGTCGCCAACGACGCCACGGTCAAGGGCGGCACGTATTTCCCGATGACGGTCAAGAAACACCTGCGCGCGCAGGAAGTCGCGCGCGAGAACCATCTGCCTTGCGTCTATCTGGTGGATTCCGGCGGCGCGTTCCTGCCGCTACAGGACGAGGTTTTTCCTGACAAGGAGCACTTCGGCCGCATCTTCTACAACCAGGCGCGGCTCAGTGCCGACAACATTCCGCAGATCGCCGTGGTGATGGGCAGTTGCACCGCCGGCGGCGCGTACGTGCCGGCGATGTGCGACGAAAGCATCATCGTCAAGGAACAGGGCACGATCTTCCTGGGTGGACCCCCGCTGGTGAAAGCAGCCACCGGCGAAGTCGTCGATGCCGAATCGCTGGGTGGTGCCGACGTGCATACCTCGGTGTCCGGTGTCGCCGACCATCTCGCGGAAGACGATCGCCATGCATTGCAGATCGCCCGCGACATTGTCTTCTCGCTCAATCGCAAGAAAACATTGTCAGTTGCCATACAACCGGCACGCGAGCCCGCATTCGCCGCCGAGGAGCTGTATGGCATCGTGCCGATGGACACGCGCAAGCCGTTCGATATCCGCGAAGTCATCGCGCGCATCGTCGACGGCTCCGAGTTCCAGGAATTCAAGGCCCGCTACGGCAAGACGCTGGTCTGCGGCTTCGCGCACATCCATGGCTATCCAGTCGGCATCATCGCCAACAACGGCATCCTGTTTTCCGAGTGCGCGCTCAAGGGCGCGCACTTCATCGAGCTGTGCAACCAGCGCGACATCCCGCTGGTGTTCCTGCAGAACATCACCGGCTTCATGGTCGGCAAGAAGTACGAGAACGCCGGCATCGCCAAGGACGGCGCGAAGATGGTCACGGCCGTCGCCTGCTCGCATGTGCCGAAGTTCACCGTGGTCATTGGAGGCAGCTTCGGTGCCGGCAACTACGCGATGTGCGGCCGTGCCTATGGCGCGCGATTGCTGTGGATGTGGCCGAATGCGCGCATCAGCGTGATGGGCGGCGAACAGGCGGCGAGCGTATTGGCCACCGTCAAGCGCGATGGCATCGAGGCAACGGGTAAATCCTGGTCGCAGGATGAAGAGGAAGCCTTCAAGGCACCGCTCCGCGAGCAGTACGAATCGCAGGGCAATCCCTATTACGCCACGGCGCGTTTGTGGGACGACGGCATCATCGATCCTGCCGACACACGCCGTGTGCTCGGCCTGGGACTGTCGGCGGCGTTGAATGCGCCGATCGAAAAATCACGCTTCGGCGTATTCAGGATGTAGCCCGGATTCACCTGCGAGTCAGCTAAAAATGCAGGTTTACGGGGCGTCTAAGCCGTTTTCCAGTTGCATCCCCAATTGCCTGAAAGCATTTGGTGGGCTGTATCAACTCGACGGAATTTTGCACGTGTTAGGCTCCCGTGACGACCCCCGTCGTCTGATCAGAAAACACGTGAGGAAGCGCAGCATGGCCATTTTCAACCAGCAAACCCCGGCGAAAAAGGAACCCGCCCCCTTCGCACCCGAGCCGATCGCACCGGCTCCAGCACGCGACGTTCCTGCAACATCGAGCTATTCCGCCCCGCAACCCGCCCCCCGCCAATCGAGCGAACGTGAGGCCAAGGAATCGTTGATCGCCGCCGACCTGACCATCGAGGGCAAGATCGAAGGCGCGGGCCATGTCCGCATCGCGGGCAAGTTCAAGGGCGACGTCAATGTGCAGGGCGACCTCACCATTGAACAGGGCGCCAAGGTCAACGGCGAGGTCCGCGCCAAGAAAGTCATCATCGCCGGCGAGCTCGAAGGCAATATCGATTCGGCGACGCGCGTGGAACTGCTCGATTCGGGCGTGATGATCGGCGACCTCAAGGCCGGCTCGCTGACCGTTGCCGCAGGTTCGCGCATGCGCGGCAATGTCGAGTTCGGCTGGGACGACAAATCGTCGGCGGCCGCCAAGTCCGGCGCCAATGGCAACGGCAATGGTGCGGAGAAAGATTCGGCATCATGAGCACGGCGGCACGCCCGGGAAGCACAGGGGCAACGCGCACCTGCCCGCACTGCAAGGCGACGATCCTGGACAGCGCGAGCGTCTGTCCAGGTTGTCGGGGGCACCTGCGCTTCGATTCGGCCATCGTCCAGCGTGCCGTGCCCAACGTCACGCCGCTGCGCGTGGAAGGCACCATCCGGCAGCCTGCCGACAGTGCGCCATGGGAGTATTCGGTGGTGGTGTCGATCCGCAATGATCGCGGCGAAGAAGTCACGCGACAGGTGGTCGGCGTCGGCGCGCTCAATCCTGGCGACGCGCGGACGTTTTCGCTTGCCGTGGAAGTATTCGAGCGCATTGGCGCGAAGCCGTCCGGGAACGGCAAGAGCCGGCATTGATTGTGCCGTGCAACGGTAGGCCGAGGCCCACTCTACGTCGCGTAAACGTCATCCAGCTGGCTTGGCTCGCTGGGTTGTCGCTCGCGTCTCCACCCCCGCCGCGCGCCGGTTGTACCAAAACCCGGTGGCGACGATGCCCAATGCCAGCAACTGCGCCGCCATGCCCTGCAAGGTTGGGTAGATACCCAGCAACGTGATCCGCGGGAAGGCGATCACGGAGACCGACAGCCAGCCGGCTTCCTGCAACGCGGCGATCCCCTTGCCTGCCAGTACCACCGCAAGCACCGAGATCAGCAGCGAGCTGATGGAGAAGAACTGCGTGATCGGCAACTTGCGGCTGTAGCGCAACATGGCCCAGGCCATGGCCGCGAGCACGATCACGCCCAAGCCGCCGCCCACCAGGATGGCGGCGCCGTTGCCCTGACTCCAGAGCGCGGCGAAGAACAGCACGGTCTCGAAAACTTCGCGATACACCACAACGAAGGACAACAGGAACAGGAACCAGGCCGAACGCTTCGACAAGGCATGCGAGAGTTTCTCCCGAATGTACCGTTGCCACACCCCCGCCTGACTCTTGCCGTGCATCCAGATGCCGACGAACAGCAGGACGATGGCAGCGAACAAAGCCGCGAAACCCTCGGTCAATTCGCGGCTGGCGCCGCTGATGCTGACCAGATACGTCGCCACGCCCCACGTGAAACCGCCCGCCAGCAGCGCACCAATCCAGCCTGCGTGGACGAAAGGCATGACCTCTGTGCGGTTTGATTTGCGCAGGAATGCGACGATCGCGATGAGGATCAGCAAAGCCTCCAGACCTTCGCGCAACAAGATGGTAAACGCGCCGATGAACGCCGAAACGCCGCTGGCCCTCTCCGGCGAGAGTGCGGCCTCGGCTTTCCCGAACAGTTCGTCCACTGTCTCGACCTGCGCCTGTACATCTTCGACGCTGGCCGAATGGCCGATACGCGAACGCAGTTCGGCCATTGCGGCTTCGATCCTGGCCATCAGCGCAGCATCGCGGGCCGCCAGTAACGGCTCTACCGGCTCGAACCCGTCCAGGTAGGCGGACAGTGCCAGATCGCGGGCCGCGCGCTGATCGCCGGCTTCATAGGCTTTCGCGCTGTCGGCCAATCGCTCGCGCGCCAGCGCCAGCGACCCTTCAGGCTTGGATTGGATGGCTTGCGGTTGCCTGCGCAGATAGGCAATCAGCGCCTGGGCGTTTTCTTCACCGATGCGCGTGGCCAGTGTGGCTGGCGTGATCTGGGTCAGAGCCCCCAGGTTCGGTAACTGGCGATGCAGCACGTCATCCTTGTTCCAGAGACGTTCGCCTTCTGCCACCAAGCCGGACGGATAGGCGTATTGCCCGATATAAAACGACAGTGCCCAACGGTCTTCTGCCGGCAGCCCGGCATAACTTGCCATCCCCGTACCTTCCAGACCTTGTTCGATCACTTGGTACAGGGCAAAGACACTGCGCTGCCGAGCGCGCGCTTCGTCGCCAAAATTGATCGGCGGGGGATCCAGGGCCGCTGCGGCCGGGCCATCGCCGGCACCAGTCGCGCCATGACAACTCGCACAGTGCTGCTGGTAAAGCCCGGCCGCGCGGGTGAGATCCGGCGCTGAAGAAGGTGCCAGTGGCATCGGATAAGCCGCCAATAACCCGCCAGCCAGCGTCCGCGCCAGTTCGGCGACCGTCTCGGGAGCCGCTTTTCGGCCAATAGCGGTTTGCAGTGTTTCCGCCTCCTTTATCAGTTGTGGCTGTGCTTTCGTCGGAGGCAGCGCCACCAGGCGCATGCGAACGGATGCGGAGAACTCGACCATCTCCGCATACTCCCCGTCACTGATCACCCGCCCGTCGCGCACAGCAGCCGAGTAATCCACAGCGATGTAGTCCAGCAAGCGCCAAGCCGTCTGTGCAGCCGGATCGGCATGCGCGAAGGGCGCCATGGACAACAGCAAGACAACGGCCAGACAACGTCTTAGGGCATTGAGCATGAGAGCGGCAGCGCATAATGGATTGCCCGCATATTACGTCAAATGAGAATCGATCGCATTGGCCAATACGGGTCAGGCATCCGCGGTTGCAGCCCGATCCGGCAAGCGGATCGATTTTCGCCCGTTAAAATCCTGCACCGCGCTGTCGTTTTTGCATTTCCCGGTGCTGGAAGCGGCGGCTATCATTCAGCCTGCCCCGCCTACGTCGAGTCCGATGACCAATCCGCTGCTGGACCTGCGCGACGGCCCTGTCGTGCGGCTGCGGCTCAACCGCCGCGAATTGCACAATGCGTTCGACGCGATCCTGATCGCCGCGCTGACCGACGCGCTGCAAGCCTTAGCGGCCGACGACAGCGTGCGGGTCGTGGTGCTAGAAGGAGAAGGGGCATCGTTTTCCGCCGGCGCCGATCTCAACTGGATGCGCGGCATGGCCGCCGCCAGCGAAGCCGACAACCGCAGCGACGCCCTCGCCCTCGCCCGTCTGATGCGCACGCTGGACGAACTGCCCAAACCGACCATCGCGCGCGTGCATGGCGCGGCGTTCGGGGGCGGCGTGGGACTGGTGGCCTGTTGCGATATCGCCATTGCCGCTGCCGGGGCGAAGTTCGGTTTGACCGAAGCCCGGCTCGGCTTGCTGCCCGCGGTCATTTCGC
>JBBJNO010000109.1:0-6175 GCA_037720875.1 Luteimonas sp.
TGCGGAAAACGAGCGTATAGGCGAGATCTTTTTTATTAACACAGTAGAATTAGGGAAGGCGTGAACAATCCGCAAAGGACGCCAAAGACGCAAAGAACGTCATCCGCAACGTGCTTGTTTGCGTTCTTGGCGTTCTTGGTGTCCTTTGCGGACAACAATGCCTTTTATTCAGACCTTCCCTGGCGCTTTGACGGCTTGTGCTGCGCGCCGCCGCGCTCGTGCGCTTCGCCGGTGGTCAGGGTCCAGCCGGTCACGTCGTGACCGATCCTGCCCAGCGCCTGCTCGAAGGCCTGCGACACGGCGGCGACATCGGCGCTGGTGGCCGGCACCGCCTGCAGGAAGGTGCGGGCATCGACCACGTCGTGCTCGGGTGCATGCAGCAGCTTGACGTTGAGCTCGATCGTCGCCGCCGGCACCGCGGCACCGGCGTAGTCGGCTTCGAACCGGCGCAGGTCCATGACCAGCTTGTAATCGGCGGCGATGCCACTGCCCTGGCGCGCGACCGCGGGAATACGCCCGGAATCCTCGAGCCCGCGCAGCACCGTGTCCAGCACCTGGTCGGTCGGGGTCTTGGCCCAGCCGGCATCCTTGTAGACCTGCAGCTCACCGGGCACAGGACGGACCGCGATGCGCTGGCTGTCGAGCATTCGCGCCGCACTGGGGCGACTCAGCGACAGCTGCCATTGCACGCTGGGCCACGCCGGGTCGGCCTGCATGCGCGCGTCCGGCGCGTAGATCGTGGCGGTTGTCTTCTTGCCGAGCAGCGAACAACCGCCGAGCAGCAGCACGACGATCACAAGCGCCGTGGCAACAGCAGACATCGGACACGTGCGGGCGGCGCCCGGTGGCGAGTAGCGAGAACACAGGGGCTTGCTCATTTTGGTTCGAACTCCTTGGGTGCATCGCGGCCCAGGATGTAGCGGGCCGGTCCGCCTTCGAGACGGTCGGTGACCTGGCGCAGATCGCTGATCAGCAGGCGCAGTTCGGCCAGCGTCGGGCCGAGCTGCGCGAGGCCATCGTTGGCGAAGCTGCTGATTGCAGCGCGATTTTCGTTGAGGATCTTGTCGGCGCCGCCGGCCGCGGAATCCATCTTGCTCAGCGTGCCGTCGAGCTTGTTGACCAGCTGGGGCAGCTGCTGGACCAGTTCGCGATCGATGTCCTCGATCGCGCCATTGGTGGTTGCCAGCGTTTTCTGCAGCAGCTCGGTCGAGACGCGCGCATTGATGATCAATGCGCGCAGGTCTTCGCGCTGGTCGCCGATCGCCCCGGTCATGCCCTCGATGCTTTCCAGCGTGTTGGCGATGCGCTTGACGTTTTGCTCGCTGAGGATCTTGTCCATGCGCTCGACCATGCGGCTGGCGGTGTCGGCGATGTTCTGCAGCGCAGACGCCTCGGTCTGGATCACCGGGATCTCGCGCTTGTCGACCGAGGCCAGCGACGGAGCGGCGGGGCTTCCGCCGGTCAACTGGATGAACCCGGGTCCGGTGAGCCCGTCCTGCGACAGCTTGGCCTTGGTGTCGGTCTTGATCGGCACGCTGGCTTCCAGCCGCACCAGCGCGATGACCTTGCGCGGATCGTTCGGCACCAGGTCGAGGCTGTCCACGGTGCCGACGTTGATGCCGTTGTAGCGCACCACGCCGCCCTCGGACAGGCCGGTCACCGCCTCGTTGAACACCACGTGGTAGTCGCGGAAACTTTTTTCCGATGAGTAGTTGGCCGCCCACAACGCGAACAGCAACCCGAAGATCGCGACCGCGATGGTGAAGGCGCCGATGAGGACGTAGTTGGCTTTGGTTTCCATGGTCAGTTCCCTTCGGCGCGCGATTCTTTCTGTTGCCTGCTTTTTTCCGTGGCCTGCTGTGCGGAGCGCGCGCGCGGACCGTGGAAATATTCCTGCACCCAGGGATGATCGAATTTTTCGACCTCCTCGATCGGCGCGTTGACGACCACCTTGCTGTCGGCCAGCACCGCCACGCGGTCACAGATAGCGTACAGAGTGTCGAGATCGTGTGTGATCAGGAACACGGTCAGGCCCAGCGCGCGTTGCAGGGTCAGGGTCAGCTCATCAAACGCCGCCGCGGCGATGGGATCGAGGCCGGCCGTGGGCTCGTCGAGGAACAGCAGCGGCGGGTCCAGCGCCAGCGCACGCGCCAGTCCGGCACGTTTGCGCATGCCGCCGGACAGTTGCGATGGCAGCTTGTTCAAGGCATCGGCGGGCAAGCCCGACAACTTGACCTTCAGCAGCGCCAGCTCGTAACGCAGCGAGTCCGACAGGTCCGGGTGATGCTCCTTCAACGGCACCTGCACGTTTTCGCCGACGGTCAGCGACGAGAACAGCGCCCCGTCCTGGAACAGCACGCCGGTGCGCCGTTCGATGTGGTTGCGGTCGGCCGGCTCCTGCGAACGGGCATCGACGCCGAGGACTTCGATCTGGCCCTCGTCCGGCGTGCGCAGGCCCAGGATCGATCGCATCAGCACCGACTTGCCGCTTCCCGAACCACCGACCACGCCGATGATCTCGCCGCGCTTGACGTCGAGGTCGAGGCCTTCGTGCACGACTTGCTCGCCAAAGCGGTTGGTCAGGCCACGGACGCGGATGATTGGCTGGTCCTTGCCGGATGATGTTTCGGTCGGCTGCATGCTCAGGAGTCCGGGATCAAAAATACGCTCTGAAAACCAATCGCTTGAAATCCCAATAAACGCTGTTTAAGAGGGTCGTGAACAAGGTTCTGAACATCCGTGCCTAGAAATCCATGTGCATGAACCAGATCGCGAACATCGCGTCCAGGATGATCACCAGCGAAATGGTCTGCACCACGCTGGAGGTGGTGCGTTCACCGACCGACTGCGCCGTGCCTTCGACCTGCAAACCTTCCAGGCAACCAATCAGCGCGATCACCACTGCAAACACCGGCGCCTTCGACAGGCCGATGAAGAAATGCCGGATCTCGAACGTGTCCTGCATGCGCCCCAGGTACTGTTGCGGCGGGATGTCCAGGCTGAAGGCGCCGACTGTCAGGCCGCCTGCCAGGCCGGCCATCATCGCGATGAAGGTCAGCAGCGGCAGCATCAACAGCAACGCGATCACGCGCGGGATCACCAGCAGGTCGACCGGATCCAGGCCCAGCGTGCGGATCGCATCGACTTCCTCGCGGCTGACCATCGCGCCGATCTGCGCGGTGAAGGCGCTGGCGGTACGGCCGGCCAGCAGGATCGCGGTCAACAGCACCCCGAACTCGCGCAGGAAGGCGATGCTGACCAGCTCGACCACGTAAATCTCGGCGCCGAACTCCTGCAGGATGGTCGAACCCAGGAACGCGATCACCGCGCCGACCAGGAACGACAGCAGGGCCACCAGCGGCACTGCATCCAGGCCGACCTGTTCCATGTGGTAGACGGTCGGCGTCAAGCGGAAGCGGTGCGGTTCCTTGATCATGCGCAGCAGCTTGACCAGGGTCTCGCCGAAGAAACTGATCAGCGCAAGGACCTCCTTCCAGTTGTCCTGGATGGTGAAACCGAGCCGTGCGAGGGCTGCATTGAAGCCGTAATCGCGTTTGCGTTTGGGCCGGTCGTCGGAGACATCCTCGATCGCCGCCACCAGTTCGCGATGATGCTCGTCGAACACGAATTCATTGAAGGCCAGATCGTTGCGGCGCGCGTAGCGCATCAACTGCAACACGCCGAGCGTATCCAGCCGGTCGACGCCGCTGGCATCGACCAGGGCCACCTCCTTCGGCGCGTCGCGCAACTGCGTGCTGATGTCGCCGGCATGGTTGAGGGTCCAGCGCCCGGACAGGCGCAGGCGCGCCCCATCCTTGTCGTCGATGCTGGCGCTGGGGGCGTTGTTGGTCGCGGTGGGCATGCAGGTCATCGGGCGGCGAGCGCACAGCGTAAGGGGTTTTGTGTGAGCAGGGGGTTGATGGCTGTGGCCGGGCGCGGGCTGCCATGCGACGGCGCGGCGTGGTCAGTGCACGCATGCGATCCTGTGCGCCCGTCGGCCCCGCGCGAGACCCGCATGTCGCTGTTCACACCCGCCAGCGAACGCTACGCGGCGCGGATTGACTTCGTGGTCGACATCGCTGCGCGGCTGCACGCCTATGGCACCACCGCGCAGCGCCTGGAGGGCGCACTGCTGGCGGTGGCGCACAAGCTGCGGCTGGAGTGCGAGGTCTGGTCCAATCCCACCGGCATGGTGCTGTCGTTCAAGGATCCGGCGCGGCCACCGGGTGACAGCGACATCACCCGCGTGATCCGCCTCGCGCCGGGCCAGACCGATCTGTACAAGCTCAGCGAAGCCGATCGTATCGCCGGGGAGGTCATGGCCGGACAACTGGATCTGGCCGGCGGGCAGGCCGCCTTGCAGGTGCTGGACCGGCAACCCAGCCGTCGCTGGCGCGCGATGCAGGTGTTTGCCTTCGGGCTGATCGCCGCCGCCGTCGCCGGATTGCTGCGATTGCCGTGGCTGGACATCGGCACCGCGGGCGCGGCCGGGTTGTGCATCGGGGCGCTCGACCAGCTGTCGACCCATCGGCCGCGACTGAAGGAGGCCAGCGATGCGCTGGCGGCGATGCTGGCGGGCTTGATCGCGATTACCGTCGCCGCGTTCATCGCGCCACTGAACTTGAACACGGTGATCATTGCCGCGTTGATCGTGTTGCTGCCGGGCCTGGGCCTGACCAATGCCGTCAACGAGTTGTCGTCGCAGCATCTGGTGTCCGGCACCGCGCGGTTTGCAGGCGCGCTGACCACCATCCTCAAGCTGACCATCGGCACGATGATCGCGCTGACCGTCGCGCAACTGCTCGGCATCGAGCCGGCCGTGCGCAACCTGCGGCCGCAGCCGATGTGGGTCGAGGGTGTTGCGCTGGTGTTGGCGTCGTACGCGTTCGCGGTGCTGTTTCGCGCGCATCGCCGCGACTACCCCATCGTGATGCTGGCCGCGGCCGCCGGCTACGTGATCTCGCGATTCGCCGGCCAGGCCTGGGGCAGCGCGGTCGGCGTGTTCCTCGGCGCACTGGCGTTGACCGTGGCCGGCAATGCATTCGCGCGATGGCTCAATCGCCCCGGCGCGATCATCCGCGTGCCCGGCATCATCATGCTGGTGCCGGGCAGCACCAGCCTGCGCGGCTTGATCACGTTGATGCAGCAACAGGATTTCGGGGCCGGGCAGGAGGCGCTGATGACGGCGTTGAATATCCTGCTGGCGCTGATCGCGGGGTCGCTGTTCGGCAACCTGCTGGTGCCGGCGCGGCGGAATCTGTAAACCGCACGACGACCGCAGGGTGGGCCTTGGCCCACCAGCCGGTGAAATTCAAGCGGTGGGCCAAGGCCACCGGCCGGTGAAATTCAAGCGGTGGGCCAAGGCCCACCCTGCGAAACATGATTTTTGCGTCGGAGTCGCCTTGCGCTAATCCTTCGGGACGGATTAATCGCTCGCCATACCTTTCAGGATGCCGCGGCGGATTATTTATGGATCGCAAACTCACGCATGTCGCGACCCTGCGCCGTCAGCGCCGCCAGCCACTTGGGCTGCTTGCCGCGTCCGCTCCAGGTTTCCGTACCGTTGTCCGGATTCCGGTACTTCGGGGCGACCTTGCCGAGTTTACGGCCCTTGGTCGTGGCGGTTCGAGGCGATCTGGCTGCACGCGGGGGCGATCTGGTGGCGACTTTCGTGGCCGCGCCACCGAACAGTTCTGCAACTGAGTAACCCTCGGCGGCCGCCAGCTTGGTCAGTTTGCTGCGCACCGCAGCGATGGGCTTGCGCTTGTCGAGCGTGGTTTTGCGCTTCTTGGCCTGGTTGATCAGGGCCTGCAGCTCTTTCGCGGACAGGCGATTCAAGTCGATCGACATCATTTACTCCGAATGGATGGGTTTGCCAGGACAGGGATCCCTGGCGGGCACGGGATGATAGGGCGGTTTCATGGAACCGACAAACTCTCAAGCGGATCATCAAGATAATCACGGGCGATTTGGCAATGCTTGAAGAATATCTCACGCTGAAGCGTCATCTCGCGCAAAGCCGGGACCCAGCTGTCAGTGGCCAGAGATTTGGCCCAGGCTCGGGCCGGGAGGTCGGCTTGAAGTCAACACGCCTGAATGAAACTTTCGTGGGGCAATCCGGCCGCTTTTCGTAGAGTCGAGCTTGCTCGGCTGCGCTTTGCGGGATGGCAAGAGC
>JBBJNO010000109.1:6185-8013 GCA_037720875.1 Luteimonas sp.
GCAGAGCTCGGCTCTACAAAGATGGGAACTTCCCTACGCAGGCATGCCCAATTTCCACAGCAAGGCCGCGCGATCCAGGTTTTCCGATTCGGTGCCGCTGCGCGCGCGGTATTCAAACGTGCCCGCAGCCAACCCGCGCTCGGACACCACCACGCGATGCGGGATGCCGATCAGCTCGATGTCGGCGAACATCGAGCCCGGCCGCAAGCCGCGGTCGTCGAGCACGCTTTCGATCCCGGCCGCATTCAATTGATCGCACAACGCGGCGGCGGTCTCGGCCACGGCCGCATCGTGCTTCGGATTGATCACACACACCGCCACCTGCCACGGCGCCATCGCCTCGGGCCAGAGGATGCCGGCGTCGTCGTTGTTCTGTTCGATCGCGGCCGCGACGATGCGTGAGACGCCGATGCCGTAGCAGCCCATCGCCAGCGTCACCGCCTTGCCGGTGTCGTCGAGCACGGTGCAATCCATCGCTTCGGCGTACTTGCGGCCGAGCTGGAAGACGTGGCCGACCTCGATCCCGCGCGCGATGCCGAGCGGGCCGGTGCCGTCCGGCGACGCGTCGCCTGCGACCACGTTGCGGATGTCGGCGACCAGATCGGGTTCGGGAAGATCGCGGCCCCAGTTGACGCCGGCGAGGTGATGGCCGCGCTCGTTGGCGCCGACCACGAAGTCATGCATCGCCGCGACGCTGCGATCGGCGACGACGCGGATGAGTTTCCTGGGATTGATCGGGCCGAGGAAACCCGGTTCGCAGCCGAGGTGTTCGAGGATCTCGGCTTCGGTCGCAAGCCGGTAATCGCCCAGCCCGTGCAGCTTGGCCAGCTTGATCTCGTTGACGACGTGGTCGCCGCGCACCAGTGCCAGCACGAACGCTTGTTTCGAGTCATCGCCATCGGCCATCACCGCGACCGACTTCACCGTGCGATCCAGCGCGATGCCGAGCAGTGCCGCGACGTCCTCGCATGTTTTCTGCGTCGGCGTTTCCACCTTGCGCATCGTTTCGCCGGCCGCCGCGCGTTCGCCGGGTGACACCGCCTCGGCGGCTTCCAGATTGGCCGCGTAACCGGAACCATCGGCATTCTGTCCGGTTGAATACGCGATCGCGTCCTCACCCGATTCCGCCAGCACATGGAATTCCTGCGAGGCATCGCCGCCGATCGCGCCCGAGTCCGCCTGCACCGCGCGGAACTTGAGCCCCAGGCGGGTGAAGATGCGGCTGTAGGCGGCATGCATGTTGCGGTATTCGCGGGCGAGGTCGGCGTCGTCGATGTGGAACGAGTACGCATCCTTCATCAGGAACTCGCGCGCGCGCATCACGCCGAAACGCGGGCGGATCTCGTCGCGGAACTTGGTCTGGATCTGGTAGAAATTCACCGGCAGCTGCTTGTAGCTGGCCAGCTCGTTGCGGGCGAAGTCGGTGATGACTTCCTCGTGGGTCGGCCCGTAGCAGTATTCGGCGTCCTTGCGATCCTTGATCTTCAGCAGCTGCCCGCCGAATTTCTGCCAGCGCCCGGTCTCCTCCCACAGCTCGCGCGGCTGCACTGAAGGCATCAGCAGTTCGATCGCGCCGGCGCGGTTCATCTCCTCGCGCACCACCGCCTCGACCTTGCGCAGCACGCGCAAACCCAACGGGCTCCACGTGTACAGGCCCGATGCGAGCTTGCGGATCATGCCGGCCTTGAGCATCAGCTTGTGGCTGATCACTTCGGCGTCGGCGGGGGTTTCCTTGCTGGTGCGGAGGTGGAATTGCGACAGGCGCATCGGAACGACTTCGGAAAACGGGGTCGCCATTGTGCCTGTAGGAGCGCACCTGGGTCAAAAA
>JBBJNO010000110.1:0-8009 GCA_037720875.1 Luteimonas sp.
GTGGACAGGATCGTTGCCCACGTCAGGCTCGTGTTCAAGATGGGGTGGCCAGCCCGTTACGTCGATTCGACAGGCCTTCATCCCTAAGGCTGCCACTGCCGGTCACCTGAATGGTCGAGCCGGCGATTCAGAAAGTGCGCGGCGCTGATGAACGACAAATGAGTCAGCGCCTGCGGGGTGTTACCCAGCGGGCGAGCGCATATGTCGAGCTCCTCCGAGAACAGCCCGAGGTGGTTGGCATAGGCCAGCCCCTTCGCCATCGCCTGTTGGGCTTCGTCCATACGGCCGGCACGGGCGAGGCACTCGACATACCAGAAGGTGCAGGTCGTGAACGCCCCTTCGCCTCCTTCGAGGCCATCGGCGTTGCGATACCGGTAGACCATGGCGTCGTCCACCAGTGCGTGGCCAATGGCATCGAGCGTAGCCAGCCAGACCGGGTCAGTCGCTGACACAAAGCGAACTAGCGGCATCATGAGCAGCGCGGCGTCGAGCTCTTTGCCGCCTTGCTCCTGAACAAAATAGCCGTGTTCGGGATGGCGACAATTAGCCCAGATGTTCTCGGCGATCTGATCGCGCAGTGCGGTCCAGTCTGCAAGCGGGGCCGGAAGGGATCGTTTGTTGGCGAGCCGGATCGCGCGGTCGATGGCCACCCAGCACATCAGCCGCGAATGGGTGAGGTGCCGCCCCGGACCGCGAAGCTCCCATATGCCGGCATCGGCTTCACGCCAGTGGCTTTCGACATGCCGAACCATGGCCCGCACGTGCTGCCAGCCCTCGTGGCTGGCGGCGGAGCCATATTTGTTGGACAGATAGGCGCTGTCCATCAATTCGCCATAGATATCGAGTTGGGACTGTCGATTGGCAGCGTTTCCCACTCGGACGGGCTTGGACCCTCCGTAACCGGCCAGATGCCCGAGATCGACCTCATCCGCCGCTTGGCTACCGTCGAGTGCATACATGATGCGCAGCGTGCTCGCCTGACTCTCCCCGACGCCCCCGGTGCCCATCCAGGCGCGAAAGTTCTCCGCTTCCTCGACATAGCCGAGCCGCATGAAGGCATAGACGGTGAACGAAGCATCACGAATCCAGGTAGCGCGGTAATTCCAGTTCCGGCCCGCTCCGGTTGCTTCGGGCAAGCCAAAGGTGGCAGCGGCAGCGATGGAGCCGTAGCGGCGCGACGTCAGTAGCTTCAAGGCGAGCGCCGACCGCATGACTTCCTCCCGCCAGCGGCCGCGGTACGTGGACCGGCTTGACCAGCGCTGCCACGCCTTCCTTGTTTGCATGATGGTGCAGGCCACCCCGGCAGCATCCAGCGCAGCCGCCTTGGGGTCTGAAAGCACGAAAAAGGCTTCCTCGCCGACGGCAAGATCAAAGGTCGCCGTGGCTTCGGCATCGCCCGGAACCAGAGCTACCGAACCCGTCAGGCGGATCATCCCCTCATCGCCGTTCCTGAAAATCACGCCTTGGTCCGTGGTGTGGACGGTCGGCACGATTCGCGCGTAATCGAAACGCGGGCGGCAGCGCAGCGCGAATTGCACGCGTCCGCGTGTCGCCTTCACGCGCCGAATCAGCGCTCGAGGCCCGGCAACGTCACTGTCGGGATGCGTCATAAGGTCGGTGATTTCGGCGCTGCCGTCCCGGCCCAGCCACGAGGTCGTCAGAATATTGGTGTCCGGCACATACAGTTGCACGGCTCGCGCTCCGATCAAGTTCGGCGTTAGTACAAACTCGCCGCCTGCATCAGGATCGAGCAAGGCTGCGAACATGGACGGGCTGTCCAGGTGCGGCCAGCACATGAAATCGATGGTGCCGTCGGTGGCAACCAGGGCGGCCGTATCGAGATCGCCAATCACGCCGTGTTCGCCGATGGTGCGGCCCGGCACTGGATTCGATTTTTCAGCCATGGTTGCGAAACTCCGGGTAAAGCGTCATGCCGCCATCCACGTAGAGCGTCGTGCCGGTCACGTAATCGGCCGCATCCGATGCCAGCCACGAAACGGTGGCAGCGACGTCTTCCGGCTCGCCGATACGGCCGTAAGGAATGACGCGAAGCAACTGTTGGAGCGCGGCATCGCTGTCCCACGCCGCCCGATTGAGGGGTTCTGATCGCGCCGGGCGAGACCGCATTCACGCGGATGCGATCGCCCGCCACTTCCTGCGCAATGGTGCGCATCATCATTGACGCGCCGCCCTTGGAGGCGGCGTAGTTGACATGCCCGGCCCAGGGAATGACGTCATGCACGGAACTCATCGACACGATGGCGCCCGCAGCACGAAAGGGCCGGCCGCTGGCATCCTGTTTGCGGAAGTGACGGATCGCCTCACGGCAACACAGGAACTGTCCTGTCAGATCCAGGTCGATGACGGCGCGCCAATCGTCCAGGGTCATGTCGGCCACCGGGCTGTCTTTCTGCACACCCGAATTGGCGACCAGCACATCGATGCGACCAAATGCGTCGATGGTCTCGGCAAAAACCCGCGTCACATCGGCCTCGTCGCTCACGTCGGCGCCGACCGCAATGGCACGGCCGCCGCTCCTGCAAATCTCGTTGACCAAAGCGTACGCTGGCGCGGGACGAGAGTGGAAGTTCACGACGACCGCCGCGCCATCGGCAGCCAGGCGCCGAGCGACCGCAAAGCCGATGCCTGAACTCGCCCCCGTCACGATGGCGACCGCCCGCGACAGGCTTTGCAGATTAGGGGTTGCCACGCGATTGCCTTTCCAGGGGAATGGTTACGGGGTGACTCGACGCCAATTCGTGGGAGCCAGGTGCTCGCCAACCGAGGTCCAGCGGATGTCGGGGTAGCGATCGTTGTCGAGCGGATCGAGCTTGCCCCGGCCGCTGAACATGTCCCGCATGTACCGCATGCCTTGCCAAGGGGGGAATGCGGCGCGCGGTTGCGGCGCGACGAGCTTCGCCACACGGATTAAGAGACCGAGCGAGACGATGCCCCCAGCGCGCAGGGTGCGAAACCGCTTGCCGGCGACAGCGCTCATGGCCTGAGCAATCGTGCGTGCGCTGACGCTGTCGCCTGCGATGCGAAGGATGCGTGGCGTGGTGTCGTCCAATGCCGCGGCAGCGACGTACGAAGCGACGTTGTCCTTGGTCGTGAAGTCCAGCAACTGGCCAGCATCGCCCCAATACAGCACGCGGCGAATACCCGATTGAATGATCGGCATTTCAGCGCCGAGCATGTCCAGAAACGCGCCGTTGAGAATGGATGTCACCCTGATCGGCGCCTGGTCGGCTATAGCCATGAACTCGCGGCGCAAATCGAAGTTGCGGTTGTCGCCTGGCCTGGTCTTGGTGAAGTCAGCCGAATAATCGGACGAGATGAAACGTGGCACCCTTGCCTTCACTGCGGCGTCGAGCAACACGCGTTGCCGGTCCACGATTACCTCGTGCAGCCCGTTCAGTGCAGAAACCACGCAATCCGCTCCTGCCAATGAGGGCGCCAGAGAATCGACGTTCGTCTCGTCCGCAGGGATGACCCGGGCACCCAACCTGGCCAGCCGATCTTTATCCTGTTGAGAGGCGCTGACGCGAACCAGCGCCCGCACCGAGGCGCCACGCGCCACCAGCGCCTTCAGGATGCGACCGCCGAGGTCGCCGGAGGCACCAACCAGAATGATCTCAGGTCGATTCACGGTCAATCCTTCCGAGGTGTTTGATATCACAGGGTTTTCACGTCGAGCTAGCAGGCGCGAGCGGATTGGGGCCCGGCACGTTGTCCATGCCGTAGCGGCGCATCAACTCCGGCGTCATGGCCGGCGGCGGGGTGGCGCCCTTGGGCGGTATCGTTCGCGTGGGCGCAGGCATCGCCAGTTCGGCCACGGCCAACTCGAGCCCGGCGGGCGTGTAGCCGTTCAGGAACACGGCGGTTTCGCTGTCGACACGAAAAGCGTGGCGTGTATTGCGCGGCACGAACACGAAATCGCCCTTGCGCCCGACGCGGATGTCGTCGCCGACCAGGAACGTGATTTCTCCTTCGAGGAGGTAGAAATGCTCGTCCGACCAAGTGTGTTTGTGCGGCGGAGCGCCGGATCCCTGTGGCAGCGTCTCGTGCATCAGCGAGTAGCGCCCGCCGGTGTCCTCCCCGCTGACCAGGATGACCCACAAGATGTCGAGCCACCAATAGGCGGGCGCGGTGTCGACGTTTTGGATGAAGGGCATGGAGCCCGGGACGGCCGGCAAGTCGGGGGTGATCTCAGTGGTCGGCGGGAATTTGGGTCTATCAGTCATTTTCATTCCTTCTGAGTTGGTGGTGCGTCCCGGCACGCCGGGACGCTGGTCACTGGAGATGGCCCCTCAGGCAGCGACGGCCACAGGCAGGCTGCGCGCGGCGAAATCGGCGAAGCTTTCGAAGCGCATGTCGGGATAGCGGGCGTTCTGCAGGTCGGTCAGCGCGGTCTGCCCGTTGGTCATGTAGAGCAGATAGGCCAGCATCACTTTCTTCTGCGGATCGGCGGCTGCCATCGCTGCGCGCAGGTCCGCTTCCGAGCCGAACGAGACGGGCTTGAGCGGACGCCCCGTCCGGGCGGCGACGATTTCACCGGCTTGGCGGAAGGTGATGCGGTCGCCCGCGAAGGCGAACTTGCCCGGCTTCACGTCGCGATCGAGTGCCACCCGGGCGACCATTCGGGCGGTGTCCTCGACGCTGGTCAACTCGACGATTTGGTTGCCGTCACCGAAGAAGCCGATCGTGCCCTTGTCCAAGTCGACGGCACCGGCGCCCGGCATGAACATGTTCATGAAAGCACCCTGCAGCACGTTGACCTGCTCCAGGCCGATGGTCTTGATGCGTGCGTCTGCCTGAGCGCGCATGTCGAACATGCTGTGCTCGCCGGGCGTTGCCTTGAAGAGATCCACCGCGTAATCGGATGGCAGGATCCGGCGCACGCCATTTCGCTTGCCAGCCTCGGCCAACGCGACCTGACCGTCGATCATGACGTCCGGACCGCCCTGAACGGCCGACACGATCACGTCGACGCCCTGGGTGGCACGGTCCAGCGATGCGTGATCGGCGAGGTCGCCTTCGACCACTTCTGCGCCACGTTTGAGCAGCGGCTTGAGTGCGTCTATCTTGCTGGCGCGGTCTCCGGAGCGAAGCAGCAGCCGCAGTCGGGCATCGGGTCGGTCGAGCAGATGGCGGGCGATATGGCTGCCGAACATGCCGGTTGCGCCGACTAAGAGAATTTTCTGGGTCATGATCAAAATCCTTGGTTGGTTGGGTAACTGAAGATTAATTGTTCCAAAGAAAATGACTAGTCCCTAATTACTGGACAGGGTGTTCCCAACGTGGAACGATTCGACATGATCGATTTCATCAACCTCCGCGATTTCGCCCGCATCGCCGACCTCGGCAGCATTTCGGGCGCCGCCCGGTCGCTCCAAAGCCCGAAGTCATCGGTCAGCCGGTCGCTGGCCCGGCTGGAGGCAGACGTAGGTGCCGTGCTGATCGAGCGGTCTACCCGGCATCTGAAGTTGACCGACGCCGGCTTGCTCCTACAGCGCCATGCGCGGCGGATCCTCGATGACATCGGCGAGGCGGAGAACGCGATCGGCGGCTTTATCGGCCTGCCGCGTGGCGACCTGCGGATCAGCGTGCCTTTCACTTTCGCCGCCGGACCGCTGGCGCACATGCTGCCGGCATTTCTCAACCGCTACCCGGAGGTCCGTGTCGTGTTGACCATCGACAACCGCGTCATCGATTTGCTGACCGACGGCTACGACATCGCCATCCGCATTGGCCCGCTCCCTGATTCGGGCCTGATTGCCCGGCGGCTGACCTCGTTTGCCCTGTGGCCCTGCGCGAGCCCAAGCTACCTCGCGCGCAGCAGCCCCATCGCCAAACCGGCCGACCTCACCGCGCACAAAGTCATCGCCCACAGCGACCGACGAGAGACATGGCCTTTCCGCAGCGCGTCTGGGGCGGTACGGGACGTCGAGATCGAACCCGGCACGGTCGTGCCCGAGCCCGACGTGGTCAAGACCATGCTGCTCGCCGGAGCGGGTATCGGCCTGATTCCCGACTTTCACGCTGCGGCCGCCATCGCAGAGGGTTCACTGGTTCGCGTGCTGCCGCAATACAAGAGCGGCTCTGTCGAAGCGCACGCGCTGTATCCCAGCCATCGCAGTCTGTCGGCGAAGGTGCGGGTGTTTATCGATGCGCTCGTCGAGTACTTCAAGCGTGAATCGTGAGCGGCTGGCCGCGCTGTTAGTTGATCCTCCGGTCGACAACGACAACTACAAGTCGCGTCCTGAAGCGCCGCGTTGGCAATACAATCTTTCTTATGTTAAATGCAAGCTGGTTGTTGTATTCTGGTGCAACGCTTAGAGCCTCGACGCGAAGTTGCTCACACACGTGCTGGACCTCCTTGCCGTCTTGCGACATACAAGAGTAAATCAGCGCCGCTACTACGCCGCAAGGCGTGTGAACTGCGCCTTCGTCAGCAGACGTCTGAAGTCGCCATCGAAAGTGACCAAGTGCTCGCCTTGTTGGATGACCGCAGCAGCCAACCAAGCATCGGGTATGTCGTTGGCGGCAAGTGCCTTGTCAGCGCACAGTTTGCGAAGCACGATCCACTCGGCGCCCAGCATTGCTTGCTCCACGCCCGTGGCGGCCAACAGTGCTTCCACGAAGCGCACGGCTTCGGGAGTCGGTGTCGGGTTAACGAATACCTTCGGATGCGTCACGAGCCGAAGGAAGCTAGCTATTACCATGGGCTGCAGCTTCAGCGTTCTTCCTTGAGTTGCACCGGCGACGGCTTGCTCCAGCCAGCCGAGTGCCGCTGAATGATGCGGATGGTCGCTGCGCGATGCAGCGACCAGGACGTTAACGTCGGGCGTCACTGTCAGCGGCGTCCATCATCGCCCTGTTGCTCAATCCGTCGAGCCCCGCGGTCAAGCCGCCCTTGCCCCGATAGACCGGAAGGCGCATTGATCTCTTTTCAGCCGGGCGCGTGCGCAGGCGCAATTGAAGCCCCTCCTCAATCAAGCGCGTAAGACTCGTACGCTGCTGTACCGCCAGCGCCTTGGCTTCGGTCAGCAACGTGTCGTTGAGGTTGAGCGTCGTTTTCATGGAGAAGAAGGGTCGCAAGTACAGATTTCTGTATTCTATTCGCCATAGGTCGACAGCGGCAAATAGCCCATTACTGCTGGTCTGGTACAAGATGAATTATGTTAAATATTGGTTAAGCATGCTATTTATGCTCGACGGCGATAGGCCATCAGGACCTCTACCTGACCCCTCATGAATGCGGCTAACGATCAGGTTCCTACTGATGCTCGCGCACGCGGTCGCTCCGGCTCGTGTTGGACTTTTAGGTCCCTCGGTCGCCGGCTTTTATGAAGAGATCGGGTGCGGTGCCGCTGCAGGCTCGCGCAGTCACCCTGCAGCGTATGCCCCACTGCGCGATGGGACAATCAAAAATTCACGCGGCACGCCGATCAGGCAACAACCATGGCACACACCGAAAAACAGAAAATGCTAGCCGGCGCGCTGTACGACGCCGGCGACGACGAGATTCAGGCCGACCTCGCGGCCACGCGCGATTGGCTGGTCAGGTACAACGCGTCGCTGGGCATGGCCTCGGATGTACGGCGTACTTTGCTCGCAGAGCGATTCAGCGCCGTCGGCGAAGGCTCAACCATTCGCCCACCCTTCCACTGCGACTACGGATACAACGTTCGCATCGGCGCGGGGGTGTTCGTCAACTTCGGTTGCGTCATTCTTGATGTAGTCGAAGTCACCATCGGCGATAAGACCCAAATCGGCCCCAATGTACAGATTCTCACCGCGGACCACCCAAGGGATGCAGCGGAGCGCGAGGCCGGGCTCGAGTTTGGCCGGCCCATCCATATCGGCCGCAACGTCTGGATCGGTGGCGGGGCGATCATCCTGCCGGGCGTCATGGTCGGCGACGATGCCGTAATCGGCGCTGGCAGCGTGGTAACCCGCGACGTTCCGAAAGGTGCCACGGTGGTAGGGAACCCGGCACGCGGACG
>JBBJNO010000111.1:0-7990 GCA_037720875.1 Luteimonas sp.
GACCAGACCTCCGCGCGCACGATGCTGCGGCACATCCTCGAGGACATCAGTCCCGAGTTGCAGGTGCTCGACTTCGGCGATCCGCAGATTGCGCTGAACTGGTGTGACGACAACCGGCCGGACCTGCTGCTGCTCGCCTACCGCATGCCGGTGATCGACGGCCTCGAATTCGCCCGCCGTTTCCGTCGTCCACTGCTGCACCGGGACGTGCCGATCGTGCTGGTGACCGTGGTCGGCGACGAACCCGTCCGCCAGGCGGCGCTGGAGGCCGGCGTGATCGACTTCCTGATCAAGCCCGTCCGACCGCGCGAGTTGCGGGCGCGCTGCCGCAACCTGCTGCAGTTGCGGCAACAGTCCGAATCGGTCAAGCAACGCGCCTTGTCGCTCGAGCAACGGCTGCTCTCGAGCATGCACGAAGTAGAGGAGCGCGAACGCGAGACGTTGTCGCGGCTGGCGCGCGCCATCGAATACCGGGATGCGGGCACCAGTGCCTATCTCGAGCGCATGGCGCATGTTGCCGGGCTGATTGCGGAGGATCTGGGCCTGTCGGAGGACGAGGTGCGGATGATCGAACTGGCCGCGCCGCTGCACGACATGGGCAAGATCGCCATCCCCGATGCGCTGTTGCTGAAACCCGGCCCGCTGACCGCGGAGGAAATCCAGATGATGCGGCGGCATCCACGCATTGGCCATGAGTTGCTCGACGGCAGCCAGAACCGTTTCATCCAGCTCGGCGCGAGCATCGCACTGCATCATCATGAGCGTTATGACGGCGCGGGTTATCCGGACGGCCTGGCGGGTGAAGCGATCCCGCTGGAAGCCCGCATCGTCACGTTGGCTGATGTGTTCGACGCCTTGATTTCGCCCCGTCCGTACAAGCAGGCATGGTCAACGGACGCCGCACTGGCCTATATCGTCGAGCAGAGCGGCAAGCTGTTTGATCCGCGCTGCGTGGATGCACTGCTGCGAAACCGGGGGCGCCTGGACGACATCTGCAAGCGCTATTGCACCGGATCGGCACGGCCAGCGGCCGAGTAGCCAGATGATCGCCACGGCTTACCACTGGTTGCGCTCCAGGCTGGTTAGCCGTCCGGACAGTGAGCACGGGCAGGCGCTCGTGCGCGTGGTGATGTTGTTGATCGTGTTGGCGTATCTCGAGATGGTGGTCGAAGGCCGGCCCGGGGTGGAGAGGGTGCTGGTGCTGTCGCAAAGCTTTCTCGTCCTTGAATTCGCGGTTGCGTTCGTGATCCTCGGATGGCTGGTGTGGCGTCCTGGCGCCTCCCATGCACGCCGTATCGGCGGCATGATCGCCGACTACAGCCTGATGGGCGTGGGCATGTACCTGCTTGGCGAACTCCTGGCGCCGTTGTACGTCATCATCCTGTGGGTCACGGTCGGCAATGGACTGCGCTACGGTCCACGCTTTCTGTATGCGGCAATCGGATTCGCCGTGGCCACATTTGTGCCGGTGATCCTGATGACATCCTACTGGCTGAAGAATCCGTGGCTGGCCTGGGGTTTGCTGGCCGGGCTGGTCGCTGTACCGCTCTACCTGAGTTCGTTATTGCGTGCACTGGTGAAGGCGACCGAAGCGGCAAAGGCCGCGAGCGAGGCGAAGAGTCGCTTCCTCGCCAACATGAGCCATGAGCTGCGTACGCCGCTCAATGGCATCGTCGGCATGACCGAGTTGCTGGTGACGACGCCGTTGTCGCCAGAGCAGCGGGACAGTGCCCACGTGATCCAGACCTCGGCGCGCGCGCTGCAGTTGCTGGTCGACGACGTCCTCGACATCTCCGCGATCGAGGCCGGCAAGTTCAAGCGCAATGACGTTGACTTCACGCTTTCCGAGCTCGTGAAGAGCATCCACGTGATGCTGCTGCCGGGCGCGCAGGCCAAGGCCCTGACATTCGATCTGTCGATTGCCCGCAGCGTGCCCAACCGGTTGCATGGCGACAGCAGCCACCTGCGGCAGATCCTGATCAACCTGCTGTCCAACGCGATCAAGTTCACCGATAGCGGCAAGGTCTCGCTGGATATCTCGCAGCTGAGCAACACGGGGGAAAACACGCAACTGCGGTTCTCGGTGCGCGATTCGGGCATCGGTATTCCCGAAGAGCATATCCAGAGGATCTTCGGGGCCTTCGAGCAGGCCGATTCCGGGCGTGGACGCCGTTTCGGCGGAACCGGACTCGGCACCACGATCGCCAAGGCGTTGACCGAACTCCTCGGCGGAAGCATAGGCCTCGAGAGTCACGTTGGCTCGGGCTCCCATTTCTGGCTTGATGTTCCATTCAAGATCGCCGCGCAGGAACTCGCCGGCGACGTGGACCTTGCGAGCAACGTCATTGCCTTCGACGATCCTTTCGTCAGGCATCGCGCGCGCGCGCGCCCGATGCGCATCCTGGTCGCCGACGACCAGTCGGCCAACCTGATGGTGATGCGGCGCTTGCTGGAGAAGGCCGGCCACAGGCCGCAGATCGTCGACGACGGCGATGATGTGCTCAACGCCATCGAAGCGCAGAGCTTCGATGCGGTGATCATCGACCTGCACATGCCGGGTGCAAGCGGCGTCGAGGTCATCAAGCAGACCCGCTTCATGGAAGCCGGGCGCAAACGCACTCCCTTCATCGTGCTCACTGCCGATGCGACGTCCGAGGCGCAACTTGAGTGCGAGCGCGCGGGCGCGTACGCCTTCCTCACCAAGCCCCTTGCCATCGATCGCCTTCTCGAAAAGCTCGTCCAGATCGCTGAAGGCGCGACATCGACCGAGACACTCTCGCATCAGGCGGCAGCATCCGCGGCCAATGACAAGAGCCTGATCTCGCCACACATCATCGAAGAGCTTCGGGAAATGGGACTGGGTGAGGAATTCGTCAAACAATTCCTCGTGGAGTGCGCGCGGGATGCGCGCAAGTCCGTTGCCGACCTGGAAGTGGCGGCCGGGGCCGGACGCTGGGACCTGTTTCGTGATGCCTGCCACGCGCTCAAGGGCACGGCTAGCAACATGGGCGCCATCCGGCTCGCAGACAGCGCGTCGGAAGCCATAGGGCTCCCGTCCGACCAGCTCGTCCGTGAGTGGCGGGGTGTGAACAAACAGCTCCGCCAACAACTGGAACAAGCGTTGGCCGCGCTGCGCGGGTGCGGCGATCTCGATCAGGCGGAAGTCGATTCCGAAACCAGCTGATCATCTGGTGACGCGTTGGCGGGTTAGTCGGGCTCATCGGAAAACCGCCGCAGGAGGTCACAAAACGACCGATAGCTATGCGCCAAAATCGGTCAAATCGTAAGCGTTTTCAGGGCCACAGACGGGGTTGACCCCTGGAGGTGTCAGGTCGACGGGGGAGGGTCACGCAGCTCCCTGCGCAGGATCTTGCCCACGTTGGTCTTGGGCAGATCGGTCCGGAACTCGACGAAGCGTGGCTGCTTGTATCCGGTCAGGTTTTCGCGGGCATGCGCCTTGACCTGCTCGGCGGTCAGGGCAGGATCCTTCCTGACGATGACCACCTTCACCGCCTCGCCGGATTTGTCGTCCGGGACGCCCACTGCGGCAACTTCCAGTACCCCGGGCATCATCGCGATGACATCCTCGACCTCGTTGGGGTACACGTTGAATCCGGACACCAGGATCATGTCCTTCTTGCGGTCGACGATATAGAAAAAGCCCTTTTCATCCATCCGCGCCATGTCGCCGGTGTGCAGCCAGCCGTCGCTGTCGATGGCGTTGAGCGTTTCCTCGGGACGCTGCCAATAGCCCTTCATCACCTGGGGTCCCTTGATGCACAGCTCGCCCACCTCGCCCATCGGGAGCATGGCGCCGTTCTCGTCCTTCACGCAGGCATCGGTGGAAGGGATCGGGAACCCGATGGCGCCGTTGTACTCGACAAGGTCCATCGGATTGATGCAGGCAGCCGGGGAGGTTTCGGTGAGGCCGTAGGCTTCGACCAGGGTCACGCCGGTGACCTGCTTCCAGCGCTCGGCGACCGCACGCTGCACGGCCATGCCGCCGCCAAGCGTAAGCCGCAACGGAAAGAAATCGATCTCGTCGAAACCCGGGGTATTGAGCAAACCGTTGAACAGCGTGTTGACGCCGGTAATGGCCGTGAACCGCTCGCGCTTGAGCTCCTTGACGAAGCCCGGCATGTCGCGCGGGTTGGTGATGAGGATGTTCTTGGCACCGAACTTCATGAAGACCAGTCCGTTCGCCGTCAACGCGAAGATGTGATACAGCGGCAGCGCGGTGACGATGACCTCTTCGCCCATCTTCACGTTGGCGCCGATCCAGACCGATGCCTGCTGCATGTTCGCCACCAGGTTGCGGTGGGTCAGCATCGCGCCCTTCGCCACGCCGGTGGTGCCCCCGGTGTACTGCAGGAACGCGATGTCCTCCGGCGTGATGGCGATCTCCGGCAAGGTGTGCCGCCGGCCGAGCGTCAAGGTGTCATTGAAGCGGACCGCGCCGGGGATGTCGTAGTCCGGCACCATCTTCTTGACGTGCTTGAGCACGAAATTGACGATCGCCCCCTTGGGAAAACCGAGCAGGTCGCCGAGGCCGGTGCTGATCACCTGCTTGATCTGCGTGGCGGGTAGTACGTTCTGCACGACATGGGCAAAGTTGTCGAGGACCAGGATCGCACTGGTGCCGGAGTCCACCAGCTGGTGCTTGAGCTCGCGCGCGGTGTACATCGGATTGGTGTTCACCACGGTCAGCCCGGCGCGCAGGATGCCGAAGGTCGCGATGGGGTATTGCAGGCAGTTCGGCAGCATGATCGCGACGCGATCGCCTTTCTTCAACTTGAGCTCGCCCAGCAGGTAGGCGGCGAACTGCCGGCTCAGTGTGTCGAGTTGCGCGTAGGTGATGGTCTTGCCGAGGTTGGAAAACGCAGGTCGGTCCGCGTATTTTGCAATCGCGACCTCCAGCACCGACGGGATCGACGGAAACTCATCGACGTCGATTTCGGTCGGCACCCCGGCCGGGTAATTGGCCAGCCATGGACGTTCGATGCTCATGCAATTCCCCTGTTGCGGTGCTCGACGTCGCTGGATTCGGTGACGTACGGTTGGCAGCGATTGGAGCATAGGCTCCAGAGGCTGACAAGGTTCACACTTGCGCCAGAGCCCAGGAGCAGTTCGATATGCAGACGAGCAGTCGTATTTTCTTCGGATGGATTTACGTCGCCTGCCTGTCCGTTGTCTCCGCGGGTTGTGCAAAGGACGACCCGGAGCAGGCGCTGCGTGCCAGCGTGACCGGATTGCAGGCGGCGGTGGATGCACGCGACGCTGGAGCCATCGAGGATCGGCTCGCGGAAGATTTCGTGGGACCTGAAGGTCTGGATCGGCAGGGCGCGCGGCGGATGGCGCAGCTTGTGTTCCTGCGGCACCAGAATGTTTCGGCAACGCTAGGGCCGTTGGATGTCTCGATGAAGGATGACCATGCGACCGTGCGGTTCACCGCGGTACTGACGGGTGGGGCAGGTGGCTTGCTGCCAGAAACGGGCCAGCTCTATGACGTGCAAACCGGTTGGCGATTGCAGGATGGCGACTGGAAACTCACCAGCGCCCAATGGACGCCGCAGTTATAGGTCCCGCGCCTTTGTAGGAGCGCTCCTGGGCGCGATGGGCTTTACCGGTAACGCCTCATCGCGCCCAGGTGCGCTCCTACAAAAGCAGTCTGCCGTCTTTCAGGCGAGCCACTCCAACGCCTGAACTAAGCCGCGCCGCGAAGCGGCTTCGGCTTGAATGAATTGTTAGGCCGCAGCCGACCCGTAACTAAGACTACTTGTTCGCGGTCGATAAGCCGTCATAGAAGCCAATTACGAAGTCCTCGATGTTGCTGGCCTGCGAGAAAACAAGTACGAAGGTGAGGAAGAAGAGCAGCGCCCGTACTTGTGCTTTGTGGGTGCGAACGTATGAATAGACGCGGTTACAAGTTGCTTCAATCATGTTCTTTCCTTGGAGTGATGAGGTGAGGAAGCACCCACTGCGGCCTAACGCCTGAGTTAAGCCGAACCGCGAAGCGGTTTCGGCTTGAATGAATTGTTAGACCGACCTAATGTGCTTTTCGAATCTGGGAATATAGCTCTTCGATCTCCCCGAGCACGACCTCAGGTTCTGAGTCCACGATGAAGTGTGCGCTCTTTTTCGCAATGACTCGCGAAGTGTTATTGGTGATCGTTAGAAGCTTTAATTGTTGTGCATCATGTGACTCGTTGTAGATGCGAAAACCATCTTCAGAGAGGTTGGCCTTGCGAATCCGCTGAAATGGCAAACCCCTTGAAATGATGCGAACCGGCATGGATGCAGGCAAGGAAACGGCCGCCACCTCGAATTGACTGTCCCAGTAGTTGTGGCCAAGGTTTTTCTTGAACCAATCCAGTATCCCCTGCATCTTTGCCCAATCGTCCGGCTGCATCCGATGTTTTGCATCTTTCAACCAGTCCTCATGCACGGCGTCAATCAGAACGAGGCCTGCTACGCGATCTGGATGAACTGCCGCGAAGTATCTAGCGATCATGCCTCCAAATGAGTAACCAACCACTACCACTCGCTCTCGCGGAGCCACCTTGTCCACGAGGGAAGTCACCTCTTCTGCGTAATCTTTCGTCGTTTGCGTGAGTCCTGACGGCACTTGATCGCTTTTTCCAAATCCCAAGCGTTCGACGAAGCAGGTCCGGTGTCGCCCAGTCAGCGCAGGAAGAATTTTTTCGTAGGCCTGTTCCGTGGAGACTCCTGACGGTGATTCAAGGATGAGCGTTGGGCGAGTAGATCCTGCACACATGTACGCGAGGTTGTAATTTCCGACCCTAAGCGTGCTCCATGTCTGCTTGGAAATTGGCTGATGAAGAGCACAACCTTGGCAGAGGCAAAGAAAGATAAATCCGAATGTGAATTGCTTAATTCTAGTCATTTATCTAGATTCAGTGAGTTATGGGCGGTCTAACGCGATTTATACCGCCTTCCTCGCCGCCAACTGCCGCAACACGTAATGCAGGATGCCACCATGACGGAAGTATTCGACTTCCTTCGGCGTCAACACCAGCACTTTGACCTCGAATGTCTTTTCGCTGCCGTCGATCTTCGTCGCAACCACCGTGGCGGTCTTCGACGCGCCATCGTTCAAGCCGGTGATGTCGAATGTTTCCGAACCATCGAGGCCCAGCGACTTGGCGTTGTCGCCATCCTTGAACTGCAACGGCAGCACGCCCATGCCGACCAGGTTGGAGCGGTGGATGCGCTCGAAGCTTTCCGCGATGACCGCCTTGACGCCGAGCAGGTTGGTGCCTTTCGCCGCCCAGTCGCGCGATGAACCGGTACCGTATTCCTTGCCGGCGAACACCACCAGCGGCACGCCGTCGGCCTTGTACTTCATGGCTGCGTCGTAGATGGCCAACTTCTCGCCGGCACTGCCGGCCTTGTCGCTGCCGTTCGATGAAAAATACAAGGTGTTGCCGCCTTCCTCGCCACCAAACATCAAATTCTTGATGCGGATATTGGCGAAGGTGCCGCGCACCATCACGTCGTCATTGCCGCGGCGCGAGCCGTAACTGTTGAAGTCGGCCGGTTGCACGCCGCGCCCCAGCAGGAAATTTCCCGCGGGCGAGTCCTTCTTGATGTTGCCGGCCGGGGAGATGTGGTCGGTGGTGATCGAATCACCGAACAGGCCGAGCACGCGCGCACCGCGCACGTCGTCGATAGTGCCGACCTCCATCGTCATGCCGTCGAAGTAGGGCGGGTTCTTGATGTAGGTCGAGGCGGCATCCCAGTGGAACGACTCGCCATCGGGTGATGCGATCTGGTTCCAGCGGCTGTCGCCCTTGAACACGTCGGCGTAATTCTGCGCGAACAGTTCGGGGCCGACGGTGGCGGCGATCATGTCGCCGATCTCCTTGTTGGTCGGCCAGATATCGCGCAGGTAGACATCGTTGCCGTCGCTGCCCTTGCCCAGCGGCTGCGTGGTCAGGTCGATATCGACGGTGCCGGCCAGCGCGTACGC
>JBBJNO010000112.1:0-6525 GCA_037720875.1 Luteimonas sp.
GAGTTCCTCGACAGCCTCGGGAGCACGCCGCGCCAGTCGCGCGACGACCGCCTGGCGCTTGCGCGCTGGCTCGATGTGGACGCGGTGGCCGAGCGCTTCGACCGCGAACGCTCCCGGGTCGAACGGCGCATCCGCTTCTGCCTCGAGCGGCTCGGCCCGCTGGCGCAGCACCTGTGCACCGCGCTTCCCATGGTGCACGACGTGCCGCTATGGGATGTCCTCGACCTTGAGGGGAGCCTGCGCGAGCTGCTTGGATTCCCCGGCGATCCGCGCATCCGCGAGGCCGCGCTCACCTGCCTGCGCACAGCGCTCGGCGGCCTGGGCGACGAGGCGCGCGAGCGCGTGTCGCGCGCGAGCATCCAGTACATCTACCGGGCGGTGCTCGATCCGAAGCAATCGATGTGGCTGCAGTGCGAAGCGCTGGAAATGCTCGCGCGATTCGCGCCCGGCGAGCTGCAGCCGATCGTCGAACACCGCCTCGCACAAGACACAGGTGGGGATTCCATGTTCTTCCGGCGTCGGCTCGTCGAAGCGCTCGTTGCCGCGCTTCCCGCAGAGCCGGCCTTCGAAGCGCCGCTTCGGCGCCTTGCCGTCGATGCCGCGCCGTTCGTGCGCGACGCGATGGCGGAATCCCTGTCGCGTCTTCCGCCGCCGCTCGCGCTGGAGTTCTGGCGCTCGCTCGTCGACGACGACGTGCCCGCCGTCGCCGGCCGTGCCCTGTTGCAGACGGTGTCGCTGGCGCTCGATCCGCGCCTGCACGCCGCGGTGACCGGACGCTTCGTCGAGTTGCTGCACGCGGGCATCGGCGAGTTTCCCTTGCGCGTCGCCATGCACGTTGCCCCGCAGCTCCTCGCGCGCACGCGCAGCGAATTTCCCGACGCCGCCAACCACCTGCACGACCGGCTGGAAGCCCAGCTCACCGGCATCCACCTGCACCATCTGCGCACGGCCTTGCGCCGTCAGGCCGCCACGGCCCGCGAACTGTTGCGTGGCGTCGACGTTCCGGCAGAACTCTCGCGCCTGCCGCTGCATGCGCAGGCGACCGTCGGTTCGGACGACGACGACCCCATCGAAGCGGCGCGACGCTTCCTGCCGCTCGCCCAGCGCGGCTTCGGATTCAACTTGGCGCAACGGGGGCAGCGGATGACGGTGGTGCGCGACTGGCTGTGGCGCCCGCGGCTGTGGCGCTTCCTGCATGAAGCCCGGCGCCCGGCGACCGACAAGCGCCAGAACTATTCGCATACCCGCGGACGCATCTATCCCGGCCTGGTGCACGTGCCTTCGGCCTGCGTCGCCGAGCTGTCCCCCACCAAGGTGCCGGGCGAGCCGCTGCACATCGCCGACGAAAACGGCTGGCGCCCCTGGCTGCCGCTGCTCGACCAGGTGCTGTCCGCGCTCGATCAAGGCTGGCCCGCGAAGCCCCTTGTGCTGGTGACGACCGAAGGTGTCACCACGGTCGCGGTGCCCAACGGGCTCGCGGACAGGCTCCGTGCGAAGTGGGCATTGAGCTCACGGTTCGCTGAAATCGCCGCGTTGCGCAACTGGACGCCCGACAGCGCGTTCACTGCGCACGCATACCTCGATGCGCTGCGCACCCACGGCATCCAATGCTCGTTCGCCACGCACAACGACCGCGAAGGCCGCGCGTATCCCGACGATCCGCGACTGCGGCGCTTCATTCCGGCGGCGGCGTTCGCGGTGTCAGGCGAGTTGCAGGACATCCGCGACTACTTTTTTTCGATCTACCAGAACAGCCTCGTGCACCTGCTGATCTTCATCGGGGCATTGGGTGCCTGGTTCTTCGGGCAGCACGTCTGGCTCAATCGCATGTTCGGGCGTGCACGACGCCGCCTGCCGCTGGTGATGGGCGGCTGGGGAACGCGCGGCAAATCGGGCACCGAGCGGCTCAAGGCGGCGGTGATGAGCGCACTGGGCCTGCGCGTGCTCAGCAAGACGACGGGATGCGAGGCGATGTTCCTGTTCGGGCATCCCAACCGCGTGCTCAGCGAAATGTTTCTGTTCCGCCCCTACGACAAGGCGACGATCTGGGAACAGGCGCGACTCACGCGGATGGCCGCCGACCTGGAGACCGACGTCATGCTGTGGGAATGCATGGGCCTGAATCCGGGCTACGTGCGCGTGCTGCAGCAGGACTGGATGCGCGACGACGTCTCGACGATCACCAACTGCTTCCCCGACCACGAAGACATCCAGGGTCCGGCGGGTGTGGACCTGCCCATGGTCATCCGCGAGTTCATCCCGCGCGGCGGCGAGCTCTACACCAGCGAGGAGAACATGCTGCCATTCCTCGTCGAGCGCGCTGACGCGATCGGTACAAAGTTCGCGAGCGTCGACTGGCTCGACATCGGCCTGCTGACACCCGACATCATCGACCGGTTTCCCTACCAGGAGCATCCGGCCAACATCGCGCTGGTCGCCCGCATGTTCGAAGGCCTCGGCCTGCGCCGCGACTTCGCGCTCAAGGAAATGGCCGACCGCGTGGTGCCCGACCTCGGGGTGCTGAAGGTCTACCCGCAGGCGCCATTCGAAGGCCGCCGCATCGAGTTCATCAACGGCATGTCGGCCAACGAGCGCCACGGTTGCCTCAGCAATTGGGAACGCATCGGCATGGCCCGCCACCGGCTGGACGTCGATCCCGGCGTGTGGACCACCACCGTCGTCAACAACCGTGCCGACCGCGTCGCGCGGTCGCAGGTGTTCGCGGCAATCCTGGTCAACGACATCGGCGCCGACCGCCACTTCCTGATCGGCGGCAACCTCGACGGCCTGCTGCGCTTCATCCGCGAATCCTTCGACGAATTCGTCGCCTCGTTCGACTGGCATGACGAGGAGACGGGCAAGGCCGGACACCTCGCGATGCTTGAGAGCGTTCTGGTGCGTTGGCGCGTGCCGCTCGACCCGACCCAAGCCGACGACCGCCTGCGGGCGCTGGCCGCGGGGCTCGGCGTTGAAGGGGGCGATGACACGCCCGAGGCGCTGCTGGCTCGCGTTGCCGACGTGTCAGCCGAACACCACGAGGCCTTGCGCGCCCAGTGGACCCGCGATATTGACGATGCCGCGCGCGTGGCGGCGGCCAAGGCTGCGGTCGAACGCGCGGACGTACAGACGCCGGCCGAAGTGCGGGACCAGCTCTGGCACCTGTTCTCCGCGCGGCTGGTGCCCGTGCAGGACTACTACACGCCCGGCAACGTGCTGGTGCGCGACATCCTGCGCGCCGCGCCGCCCGGCGCGCTGATCCGTGCGATGGGCATACAGAACATCAAGGGCACGGGCCTGGACTTCGTCTACCGGTGGCAGGCATGGGACCACCATGCCGCGCACCTGCGCGCACTCGCGGGCTCTGGGACCGACGCCGTGGTTGCCGCGGCGCAGGCACTCGCCGCATCGACCGAACTGGGCGTGCTCGAGGCGGAAACGTTGCGCACGGCGATCGCCCGCCTCAGCCAGGTCGGCCTGGGCCAGACCGACATCCTGCAGAGCCTTGTCGCGCGCATCCAACGCAACCTGGAATCGAACCTGCACCACGTCGACACCCACCGGCAGTCGGCGCCAGAAGAGGGCAACCGGGCATGGCGATGGATCCTGCGCACGACCGAGCGACTCCTGGACGCCGGCGACGCCGTGCGGCGTCGGCGCACCGCCAACCAGGTGTATGCCGATCTCGTCGCCGGTCGCGTTTCGTCGGCACGTGCCGCCTATGAGTTGAAGCACCTCAACCAGCGGCAGAAAGGTGGCTGGCTCACCGGCTGACCCTGCGCTGCGATTCGCGGCCACACCGGCAGGCCGGGACAATGGTCGCGGCGGCGTTCGGCTTCACCTCGCGCACAAGCCGCGGACGGCGGAGGTCAGGCTTCCGCGGCGCATCGGTCAGCCATCCAGCGCGTCGAGCCTTGCCCGCAGCAGTTCGAGTCGCGGGTCGCCGGCCGCGCCGGGCGAGACCCGCGCGTCGAGGCTCCGGAGCGGCTCGCCCACCTGCCAGTTCGCCGGGTCGGCGGCCTGCAGATAGGCCTGCCTGAACGGCATCCCCTGACGTGCGAGATCGATCGCCAGGTCGGTGGCATACATCGACGGCTCGATCGCCGCAGCGAGCGCGTCGCGCTTCCATTCCAGACTTCGCGCCAAGTCCGGTAACAGCGCGAGCCCGGCGAGCCCGTGCGCGAAGCCGCGCACCAGCGGCCCCTTCGTGAACTGCAGGTCGCGGTGATAGCCCGACGGCAGCGCGACGATCTGCTCGATCTCCGCGCGCGCCGCGCTCACCGTCGCGTATGACGCGCGCAGCAGCTCCACCACGTCGGGATTGCGCTTGTTGGGCATGATCGAGCTGCCGGTGGTGTATTGCACTGGCAATTCCACGAAACCGAACTCGGCGCTGGTGAACAGGCTCAGGTCCCAAGCGAGACGTCGCAAGTCCAGCATCGCGCTGGCCAATGCTTCCAGCGCCGCCATCTCGAACTTGCCGCGTGACAGTTGTGTGTACAGCGGGGAGACCTGCAGGCGTGCGAAGCCGAGTGCCTCGGTGACGTGGTCGCGATCGAGTGGCAGATTGACGCCGTAACCGGCCGCGGTGCCGAGTGGATTGGCGTCGATCCATGCGCGCGTTTGCCTGGCGCGTTCGACGTTGTCGATGAAGGCCTCTGCCCATCCCGCCCACCACATGCCGGCCGACGACACCACCGCGCGTTGCAGATGGGTGTACCCGGGCATCGGTAGCTGCGCTTCGGCTTCTGCGCGTTGCAGCGCGATTTGCGCGACTTCGATGCAAATGGCTTGCAGGTGCGACAGCTTCTGCTTCAACCACAAACGTGTCGCGACCAGGATTTGATCGTTGCGGCTGCGGCCGGTATGGATCTTGCGGCCGGTGTCGCCAAGACGTTCGGTCAGTCGCGCTTCGATCGCCGAATGTCCGTCCTCATACTTCGCATCAAGCACGAATGCGCCGCTGCGGAAATCATCGGCGAGCGTATCGAGTTCACGCGCCAGGCCGGACAATTCATCGTGATCGAGCAGGCCGATGCGCTGCAGGCCTTCGGCATGCGCCTTGCTGGCCTGGATGTCGTGCAGGAAGAATTCGCGGTCGAGCACCACGTCATCGCCGGCCAGAAAGGCCTGGATGACCGCGTCGATCTGGATGCCTGGTTTTTGCCACAACGGGTCGGACATGGCTCTGTTCCTTGTATTCCGCAATTCGCAGCCGCGCTTCAGCCGCGAGCCGTTGATGTGTGGGTGCGAATTCATGCGCACGTTTTTTATCCAAAGAACGTCCGGATGAATTCCGACCCCGCGTCAGCCGAAAAGCTCGCGGCTGAAGCCGCTCCTACACGGGCAGTGGAATGCCCGTGAATTCATCGTGGCCGAAGGCAAGGTTGAGATTCTGCAACGCCTGCGTCGCCGCGCCTTTCAACAGATTATCGAGCACTGCGACCACGACCAGCCGCTTGCCGTCCCCGGACAGGGTGAAGCCGCCGATCTCGACATCGTGGCGATTGGCGATCCGGCTGACCCATGGCGCATCGTCGCTGACCCGGATCAACGGTTCGCCCATGTAGTGCCGGCGATACCGCGCCCGTACCGCATCGAGCGTCGTCGAACCGGACAAGCGCAGGTTCGCCGTGATGGTGAGTCCGCGGAAATGCGGCGCCACATGCGGCATGAATTCGACCGGCAACAGCTGCCGCGTGACCTCCTGCTCATGCAGGTGGCTGGTCGATGCGTAGGGAATGAGATTGTCGCGCAGCGTCTCCGGATTGTTCTTGTCCGACGGCGTGGTGCCGGCGCCGGAATACCCAGACACGCCGAAACACTGCACCGGCCCGGAGACGGCATCGCACATCGGTGCGATCGCAAGCTGCATCGCGGTCGCGTAGCAACCGGGATTGCTGATGCGGCGCTGGCCGGTGTAATCCTCGCGGGTCAGTTCGAGCAGGCCGTAGTACCAGTTGTCGTCGAAGCGGTAGTCGGCGGAGAGGTCGAGGATGACGGCGCCTGGATTTTTTGATTCGATGCCGGCGACGCAGGCCGCGGCCTTGCCGTTTGGCAATGCCAGCACGTACGCATCCACCGACTGCTGGCCGAGCTCGTCATGATTGATGTCGCGGTAGCGGAGTTCGCCTCGGTATTCGGGCACATAGTCGGCGACACGCTGGCCGTCGAGTGCGCGCGATGAGACGAAGCCGAGCTCGAGATGCGGGTGGGCGGCGATCAGCTTGATCAGTTCGGCGCCGACATGGCCGCGCGCGCCGACGATCCCGATGGGGTTGCGTTCGTGTTTCATTGCAGTCCAACTATCCTCGATGGCTCTGGCAGAAGTCGATTGCCAATATCGTGATTCCCGCGAAGGCGGGAATCCAGCGCCTTTTGCCCGAGAAGCCGCTTGAACCTGACAGCCAAGTCACTGGATTCCCGCCTTCGCGGGAATGACGGGCAAAAGCAAAATGGATCCCAGCCTGCACTTCCTGATTCCTGATTCCTGATTCCTGATTCCTGATTCCTGATTCCTGATTCCTG
>JBBJNO010000112.1:6625-7985 GCA_037720875.1 Luteimonas sp.
GATTCCTGATTCCTGATTCCTGATTCCTGATTCCTGATTCCTGATTCCTGATTCCCGATTCATGGCTTCAACGTCGCCACCCGCTCCCTGCAAAGCTCCACGGCCGCACGGATCTCGTCGAAATCCTCCAGTCCATACCAGAACACATTCCAGTGATCGCCCTTGATGCAGCCGTCGGCTTCATCGAAATAGAAATCGTTGACCGGGTTGTCCGGACGCGCGCGCCAGAACAGTTTCGGTACGTCATTGCGCATCACATGCCAGATCGCGCGGCCCAGGCCCTCGCCCTGCGCATCGTCGGCGACGGCGAACTTGTCGAGATGCGGAATGCCACCGCTGCCGCCGACATGTTCGAGCGTCAGCACCAGTGCCGCGCGGTAATGCTCGGACACGTAGACGCGGTGCGGCTGCGTGCGCTCGAAGTAATCGGGCGCCAGTTTGCGGCCGAAGCCCGATTCAATCAGCAATTTCAGCCGGTCGAGGTCGAGCTTCGACCAATCGGTGACGCACTGGATCCTCTCGCCGCGCCGCACCAGCGTGCCCGAGCCCCGGTGCGTGAACAATTCCTTCGCCAGTTCGTCCGGCTTGGTGATCGATACCGATGACGACGGCGGCAGCGTCATCAACAGATCATGGATCTGTTCGATCTTGACGCGCATGCCGGAATGCAGCCATGGCTGCGCCAGCAATTCCTCGTATTCGGTGCTGAGGTTGATCGAGTCGATGACGTGGCCGTCGCCGTCGAGCAAGCCGCCGGTGCCAGTCAGGAACACGATCTTGTACGGCTGCAGCGTCTTGATCAGTTCGTTCGCGGCCCAGTCGGCATTGATGTTGACGATCTGGCCATCGGCGGTTTCGCCCAGCGATGCGATCACCGGGATCGAACCGGCCTTGATCGCCGCGTGGATGCCATCCGTATCCACATGCGAGACCTTGCCGACCAGGCCGTACTTTTCATGGTCTAGCAACGTCGTCTCGAACACGCCCGACTGGATCGATGTCGCGCGCACGCGCTCGGCCTGCAGCGCTTCGACCAGGCGGATGTTTTCCTGTCGCATCACCCGGCGCACGACGGCCAGCACGGCTGCATCGGTAAACCGCAGGTTGTCGATGATGCGTTTCTCGATGCCAGCCGCCTGCATTTCGTCATCGAGTTGTGGGCCGGCGCCATGCACCACGATTGGCGTCAACCCGACCTGTTGCAGGAACGACAGCGACGACACCAGCGCGTCGAGTTCGTCGCGCAACACCGCGCCGCCCACCTTGACCACGGCGAAGCGCGCGGCATCGAGGCGAGAAAAGCGCTTGAGGTATTGCTGGATCTCCTTGGCGCTGGCCATGTTGGACAGCAGGCGGACGA
>JBBJNO010000113.1:0-1485 GCA_037720875.1 Luteimonas sp.
GTCGGGGCTGAAGCCCCTCCCACAATGCGGCCGCTGCCGCTATAGATATTCATCGTGTCTCCGCGCGCAAACGCGACCAGCGTGATGTTCGCCTGCTGCGCGAGCCTGATCGCCAACGCGGTCGGCGCGGAGATCGCGACGACCACGGCGATGTCCGCCATGGCCGCCTTGTGGACGATCTCGTAGGACGCGCGCGAGGTGATGACGAGAAAACCGCCACGCCGATCCGACACCGCAAGCGCGCCGACCAGTTTGTCGAGCGCGTTGTGGCGGCCGACGTCCTCGCGTACCACGATCCCGTCTGCGTGCGCATACCCCGCGGCATGGACGCCGCCACTGGCGGCATTCAAAGGCTGATGCTGCGCAAGGCGATCGAGCCCGGCACGGATCTGCGCGACTGAGACGTTGCCACCCGTGGTCGAGCCCGCTGCGGTCACCCTCCTGACCGGGCGGATTGCGGCATCCAGCGACTCGACGCCGCACAACCCGCAACCGCTGCGGCCTTCGAGATTGCGACGGCGTTCGCCAAGCGCATCGAATCTTGACTGCGGGATGGCGCCATGCAAGGCGATGCCTTGCGCATTGCGCACCAGATCAACCAGCTTGAATTCATCCGCAGACGCGACGATGCCCTCGGTCAAGGCGAAACCAAGTGCGAAATCCTCCAGATCCATCGGCGTTGCCATCATCACGGCGAACGGGTCGCCGTTGTAAAGCAGGGCGACCGGCGTCTCCTCCACCACCGATTCGGTGCGCTGCGTGGAGGCATCGCCGGTCACGTGCAACGCCTCGACCGATTGCAGCCCAGTCGCCGGCAACCCAGTCGCCGGCAACCCAGTCGCCGGCAACCCAGTCGCGGGCCATCCGTTTGGCATCACTCGCTCCGACACAAGGCGTGTCCACGTTCGGTTAGTCGCAGCACCGTGCGCTCGCCCTGTTGCTGTTGCTCGACCAGATCCAGCCCATCGAAGCGCGGATCATTGCCGAGCGCGGTCAGCAGGCGTTGCAGTTCACTCAAACCCAGGCCCAGCCGTTTGGCGACGCGATGGATCGACTGCGCATCTTCTACGCACAACAATTGCAGCACGGCGAGCGTGTTGTCATCGCTCATGCGCGCGCGCGATCCAGGCGCACCGGAATGGACTTCGACGCCGGCGTGCGGGCACGTTCGGCATGGCTGCCCAGCGGCACCAGTGCATTGGTTTCCGGGAAATAGCTGGCCAGGCATCCGGCCGGGATGTCGTATTCGACCAGCAGGAAGCCACGCGTGGTGCGTTCGCCATCGTCCCAGACCGAGGTGATATCAACACGTTCGCCCGCCGCAAATCCGTGTCGGACCAGGTCTTCGCGCGAGATGAAACAGACGCGACGCTCGCCGTCGACACCGCGATAGCGATCGTTCAAGCCGTAGATGGTGGTGTTGTATTGATCGTGCGAACGCACAGTCATCAATTGTAGGAGCGCACCTGGGCGCGATGTGGCGTT
>JBBJNO010000113.1:1547-7938 GCA_037720875.1 Luteimonas sp.
GGGGGTCGCGCCCGGGGCCGCTCCTACAAGTGCATGCGGATAAAACCGTGCCTTGCCGTCAATCGTCGGGAAGGCGCGTTCCCGGTTGGGGTGATGCAGGTGGAACCCGCCCGGCGCGCGCACGCGTGCATTGAATTGCTCGAAGCCATCGACGACCAGCGCAATGCGATCACGAATGCGGTCGTAGTCCTCGAGCAGTTGCAGCCACGGCGTTTTTGAGTCCGGCAACGTCGCAACCGCGAGCCTGGCAACGATCGCCGGTTCCGACAGCAGTTGTTCCGATGCGGGTGGATTCATGCCCGACGACAAATGCACCATGCTCATCGAATCCTCGACCGTCACCGCTTGCGGACCATTGGCCTGTAGATCAATTTCAGTGCGCCCGAGACAGGGCAGGATCATTGCCTTCCGCCCATGCACCAGGTGCGAGCGATTGAGCTTGGTGCTGACATGCACGGTCAATGTGCAGTTGCGCAACGCCTGTTGAGTGACGACGGTATCGGGCGTGGCCGCGGCGAAGTTGCCGCCCATCGCGAAGAACACGCTGGCGTGGCCATCGCGCATCGCCTCGATCGCGGCGATGGTGTCGAAGCCATCCGTGCGTGGCGGCGCGAAATTGAAGGCGGCGCCGAGCTTGTCGAGGAACGCATCGCCCATCTTTTCGTAAATGCCCATCGTGCGGTCGCCCTGCACGTTGGAATGCCCGCGTACCGGGCAGGGGCCCGCGCCGTCCTTGCCGATGTTGCCGCGCAGCAGCAACAGGTTCACCAGCATCTGGATGGTGGCCACGCTGCGACGGTGCTGGGTGATGCCCATGCCCCAGCAGAAGATGGTCGCGTTGCTGGCGATGTAGACGTCGGCGGCCTGGCTGATATCGCCACGCGACAATCCGGATTCGCGTTCGATATCGCCCCATTCCAGCCCGCGCAACGACGCTGCGTATGCTCCGAAGCCCGACGTGTGCATGTCGATGAACGCATGATCGATGGCATCACGCTCGACCACCATCTTTGCGATGCCCGCCGCGACGGCGAGATCCCCACCGATCCGCGGCTGCAAATACTGCGATGCGATCTTCGAGCCATCTCCGCGCAGCATGTCCGATGGCGATTTCGGATCGGCGAACCGTTCCAGACCGCGTTCGCGCAGCGGATTGACCGCGACGATATGGCAGCCGCGCTTGGCGGCGTTGCGCAATTCGCCGAGCATGCGCGGATGGTTGGTGCCAGGGTTCTGGCCGAAGATGAAAATCGCCTCGGCCAGTTCGAAATCCTCCAGCAGCACCGAACCCTTACCGCTGCCGACCTGTTCGCCCATCGCCACGCCGGATGGCTCGTGGCACATGTTGGAACAGTCGGGCAGGTTGTTGGTGCCGAATTCGCGTACAAACAGTTGATACAGAAACGCGGCTTCGTTGGAGGTGCGGCCCGAGGTGTAGAAGATCGCTTCGTCGGGCGAGGCCAATGCGTTCAGTGCGGCGGCGATGTTCGCGAAGGCATCGTCCCATGCGATCGGGACGTAACAATCGCTTGCGGCGTCGTAGGCCATCGGTTCGGTCAGCCGGCCGAGCGCTTCCAGATCATGGTCGTTCCACGTTGCCAGTTCGCCGACCGGATGCATCGCGAAGAACTCGCGCATGATCCGTCGAGACGTCGCTTCGTTGGCGACTGCCTTGACGCCGTTCTCACAGAACTCGAAGGTCGAGTGCGCATTGCGATCCGGCCAGGCGCAGCCGGGACAATCGAAACCACGATCCTGGTTGGTCCGCAGCAACGTGCTCGAACCCTTTAACACCACCTGCTGGTCGCGCAACGCCTGCCACGAGCTTTTCAGCGCATCCCAGCCGCCCGCAGCCTTGTCGTAAGGGTGGATGGAGGTGTCGTCGGCCATGCCTGGCATCATAGCCAAGGTGCTGAATCGTTGCGGTCGTCGCCGTAGGCTGGGTTGGCGTCATCGACCCAGCGCTGTCGACCTCCACGATGCTGGATTGATGAAGCCAACCCAGCCTACTTTTGACTTTGCTACGCTCGCGCATCGGCCAGACGCGACCATGATCGCAAGGGGATTTTCATGCGTGGATTGATATTGCTATCGCTGTTGCTCGCAATGCTGACCCCCCGCGCATTCGCGGCGTGCCCGCCCGAAGGGCAATCGCGCGACTCGCTGCAGGCACTGAAGGTGTTGAAGTTCACATTGCCCGATGCGACGGAGCGACAGACGCTTGCAAACGGACTGCTCGATTGCCTCGCCGACCCCGATCCGGCCCTGCGCGACGACATCGCCTACGAGGCGCTGACGCAATGGATGCGCGCCGATCAACTCGATGCGGAAGGTCTGCGTGCGCTGCGCGATCGCCTGTACGCGATGCTGGCGGCGGACGACACCGCCGGTTTCGCGCGACCGTTTGCTGCGTTGACGTTGTCGGAAGTCGCGCGCACCGATCGCATCAAGCCGTGGATGACGCCGGAAGAACGCGCGGCGATGGTTGATGCCGCGGGCAAGTACGTGGAATCGGTGCGCGACTATCGTGGCTTTGACGACACCGAAGGCTGGCGGCACGGCGTCGCGCATGGCGCGGACTGGTTGATGCAGCTGACCTTGAATCCCGCATTGGAGCGCGCGCAGCTCGATCGCGTCCTTGCCGCGGTGGCGGCGCAGGTGGTGCCGCAGGCGTCGCATGCCTATGTCTTTGGCGAACCAGGCCGACTGGCTCGGCCCGTGCTGCATGCGGCCAAGCGCGGGCTGCATACCGAAGCGCAATGGCAGGCGTGGTTCACCGCGCTGGTGCCGAAACTCGGCGAGACATCGAAGGCGTACAACGACGCCGCATGGCTGGCGCGGCGACACGACTTGATGGCGTTCTTGATGAGCGTGTATCTGGAAGCGGACCAGAGCGACGACGCGCAACTCAAGAAGCTCAAGCCGGCAGTGGTTGCCGCATTGAAGACAGTGCCCTGACGGTTTTGTCTCATTGGGACATCCTGCGCTTCTACAGGAGCCGGAGGCGATACCCATCTGCTTGCGGTCGCACGGTCTCGATGGGTATCGCTGCGCTCAACCCATCCTACGAGATCTTGATGGCGTTCTTGATGAGCGTATATCTGGAAGCCGACCAGAGCGACGATGCGCAACTCAAGCAATTGAAGCCGGCAGTGGTGGCCGCCTTGAAGTCGGTACCGTGATGTTTAGACCTATTTCAATATCGGGAAGTCACATTTGCAGTCGTCATTCCCGCGAAAGCGGGAATCCAGGGACTTTGTTTTCAACGGCTTGAAGTCCCTGGATTCCCGCTTTCGCGGGAATGACGAATAAGAAGTCCGTTGCTTCTATTGAGATAGGTTACGAGAATCTGCGGAGCAAGCCGCTTATCCTGAGCATGTCGAAGGACGCCCTACAAAAACTCAGGTTTCCTCTTCTTCCTCGAATTCCACGATGGCATCCAGGTCGAACGCCAGCGCCTCGACCGCCTCGCGGACCTTGCGCGCGGTCGACGCGTTCGGCGCGCCGATCTCGATTTCGTGGGCATCGGGTCCGCTGACATCGCTCAACCCGGCGGAACTCGAATCGGCATCGTCCATGCGCGGCATGAGGTCGGCGACTTCCTCGACATGCTCGATGCCTTCGATGCTCTGGATCAGATTCATCATGGCGCGGGCGTCGTCCTCGCTGCCGGTCAAACGAATGCGTAGGTTTGGCATCGGTACATCTCTCCAAGGGATGCCGCAAGGCTAGGCACCCCGCAGCTAACACGATGTGATGGCGTTACGGCCGCGACCGGAATAGATTGTCGGAGTCCGGGCCTGAGGGGGCAGCCGGAGGCCATCGAAAATCACTGCGAACGGGCTCGTTCCGGACGATGCGCGTTGAATGCGTCGGCGTGGCGTGCTGTGTCCGCAGTGACTGGCGACATACGACAAAAACCAAGCCGATCTATCGCGAAGGCATCGACCCTTGGCGGCATTACGAGCGATGGCTGGGGCCGTTGAAGGACGCGCTGGGGCCGGTGTTGCAGGCCTATCCGGGAGTGCCCGAATTTGAAACAGATCGCTGAAACATTACTTCGTCATTCCCGCGAAAGCGGGAATCCAGCGGCTTTGTTTTTCAGGGCTTGACGTCCCTGGATTCCCGCCTGCGCGGGAATGACGAGTCACTATCTGAAGATTCCGTGTAAACGCACAACGTAAACAAACAAGTTTGATCACCCACTACGCCCCGTAGGAAGTCCCCTTGGGGGATTGCGTCCCGCGATCGGCTATTCGTGAACCACGGTCGGTCAAGGCGATGACCAGTGCCAAGATACCGACCACGATGTTCACGATCGCAACGGCTTGATTGACGTTGAGGATGCTGATGATGAGCTCGCGGATGCCGGGCACGAACCAGAGGATGCCGACGGCGAGCAACAGCGCGCCCAGGCACAGCAGGAAGCCACGCGCACGACCTTTCAGCCCGGCCCAGATCCCCACAATGCCGAGAACCATATGGATGACGGCGTGCGTGAGATTGGTGGTGAGCACGCCGAACACGACCGGGCTGAACAATCCCCAGACGCCTTCGATGAGCAAGAACACGCCCACAGTCATTGCGTAACCGCTGCTGATGGATCGATCCACGCTGGCCTCTCCTCTTCAGATGATCGTGGTGTATGCAGAACAGTGGTTATCCGGCTGGCGTCTTGCGCACCGGCAGCGACACGTTGCACAGATCGATGTGTCCGGCCGGCACCTTGTACCAGTCGTCGCGACGATTGCGGCGCGCTTCCACCGCATCGGTGAATGACTTGCTGTCGGTCTTGAGCGCCTGTAGCGCGACACGTTCTTTTTTCGGCAGGTCCGACGCCAGCCCGATCGACTTGATCGGGACGCGCTGCTCGGCCTTTTCATAAAAGCCGAGCGCACCGGTGCCGCGCGGCAATACCGACAACAATTCCATTCCCTGCACGACGCGCCCGACCAGGGTGATGTTGCGGTCGAGCTGGCGCGGCGACTGGCCGGTGACGACATACAACTCGGTGCCGTTGCTGCTGTCGGCGGCGACATCGCGGCCGGCGCCGATCGCGCCGTAGCAATGCGCCAGCCACGCCTCACCTTTCTGCGGATCGCGCGCGGCCGCAAACCCGTTTGAAAACCCCACTTCGCGTGCCCAGCCATCGGCATCGGGCAAGCGATCGAAGGCGAGCTTGTCCGCGCTGCGGGTGAACTCGACAGGCAGTTTGGCCTTCATCTGTTTCGGCAAGGCCTTGCGCGCCTTTTCGTCTTCCGTCGGATCGCCCCACTGCACGACAAAGTTGTCCTGCGAACGGTTGATGCTGAGGCCGTCCCAGTAGCCGCCCTTCGCCAGCACCTTGATGTTGGCGACGTGCATCGGCGCGAAGGCGGGCGCCAGTTCGATGATGACGCGGCCGGTGGCGAGTTCGAGGTACAGCGTGTTGGCGGGATCGAGGGTGCGCCAGTCGGAGGCGGGCGCTGCGTCGATGATCTCCTGCGCGGATTTTGGCTTGGCGGGTGTGTCTTGTGCGATGGCTGGCGAGCAGGCGAGCGCGAGGGCGGCGGTCAGCAGCGGGATGTCGAAGCGCATGGTGATGGTTCCGATGGCGAGATCGGCAGCCTAACGGCTTGCTGGTGCGGTTGCACTGGCTTCCTTCGCCCTTCGGGAGAAGGGAAAAATCAAACGTGCTTGCGAATGAACTCGCGCACCTGCGGATACACCTGCTCGCGCCAGCGGCGGCCGCTGAAGATGCCGTAGTGGCCGGCACCGACTGCCGTGTAATGCAACTGGCTGTCTTGCGGGATGCCGCTGCACAGCTTGTGCGCGGCGCGGGTCTGGCCCTGGCCGGAAATATCGTCGAGTTCGCCCTCGATCGTCATCAGCGCGCTGCCCTTGATCGCTGCGGGATCGACGCGTTCGCCATCGACGATCCATTCACCACGCGGCAGCAGATGCTGCTGGAACACGACGCGGATCGTGTCGAGGTAGTACTCGGCGGGCAGATCGAGGACGGCGTTGTATTCGTCGTAGAAACGACGGTGCGTGTCGGCGTCTTCCAGATCGCCGCGCACCAGATCCTGGTAGAAATCCCAGTGCGATTGCATATGGCGGTCGGGATTCATCGCGACGAATCCGGTGTGCTGCAGGAAGCCCGGATACACCATGCGGCCGCGGCCGGGATACGGATACGGCACGCTGTGGATCACGTTGTGCCGGAACCAGTCCAGCGGTTTTTCGGTGGCGAGGTTGTTGACCGCGGTCGGGTTCTCGCGCGGGTCGATCGGGCCGCCCATCATCACCATCGACTTGGGCACCGCTTCGCCGCGCGACGCCATCAGCGAGATCGCGGCCAGCACCGGCACGGTCGGCTGGCAGACGCTGATCACATGCAGGGTGTCCGCGC
>JBBJNO010000114.1:0-7831 GCA_037720875.1 Luteimonas sp.
GGGACTTGAGTCGATACAGGGCTTCGAGTGCCTGTCTGGGGGCCAGTTGGTCTGGATCCAGCGATGCGACGGCTTCGACGACGGCCGAGCCGGGAGCGAACAGCCCGATCTGTCGTGGGGCATCGAGCATTTCAGGCGATAGCACCGGCGCCTCGTGGCGGCGTTGTTCGAGTTCGGCCAGGCGCCCTCGTGCTTGCCGCACGACGCTTTTCGGCAGGCCCGCAAGCGCGGCGACCTGCAAGCCGAAACTGCGATCGGCAGGGCCGTCCTTCACCGCGTGCATGAAGACCAGTGCGTCGCCATGCTCGACGGCGTCCAGGTGCACGTTGGCGATGCCGCTGCCTGGATTCTCATTGGCATTGCCGGCCAAGGCCGTCAACTCGAAATAGTGCGTCGCGAACAACGTGTAGCAACGATTCACCGATGCGAGATGGCGCGCGACCGCATCGGCCAGTGCAAGGCCGTCGTAGGTCGACGTGCCGCGGCCGATTTCGTCCATCAGCACCAGCGATTGTCCGGTGGCGTGATGCAGGATGTAGCTGGTTTCCGCCATCTCGACCATGAAGGTCGATTGCCCGCGCGCGAGGTCATCGCCGGCGCCGATGCGGGTCAGGATGCGGTCGATGGGGCCGATGGACGCGCGCGTCGCCGGCACGAAACTGCCGATGTGCGCCAGCAGTACGATCAAGGCGTTCTGCCGCATGTAGGTGCTCTTGCCGCCCATGTTGGGGCCGGTGATGACCAGCATGCGGCGGCTGTCATCGAGCATCAGGTCATTCGGCTCGAACGGCTCGTCGCGCACCGCCTCGACGACCGGATGCCGGCCACGCTCGATGTGCAACCGTGGTTCGTCGTCCAGTTGCGGGCGCGACCAGTCCAGCGATTGCGCGCGCTCGGCGAAACACGCCAGCACGTCCAGCTCACTCAGCGCATTGGCGCAATCCTTAAGAGGCTCGAGGTTTTCGTTGAGTGCATCGAGCAACCCTTCATACAACAGTTTTTCGCGCGACAGCGAACGCTCGCGCGCCGACAACACCTGGTCCTCGAACTGTTTCAACTCCTCGGTGATGTAGCGCTCGGCGCCGGTCAGCGTCTGTCGCCGCGTGTAATGGGTCGGCGCCTTGCCCGATTGCCCCTTGCTGATCTCGATGTAGTAACCGTGCACGCGGTTGTAGCCAACCTTGAGCGTGGCGATGCCGCTGCTGGCGCGCTCGCGGGCCTCAAGATCGATCAGGAACTGGTCGGCGTTGGTCGACAGGCGTCGCAATTGATCGAGTTCGTCGTCGTGACCGTCGGCGATGACGCCGCCATCGCGCGCCAGCAAGGGTGGCTGCGGCACGATCGCCCTGGCCAGCAATGCCGCGTGGGCCGTGTGTTCGCCGAGTCCGCCGGCAAGCGTTTGCAGGCGCGGTGAATCGAGCGGCGCGAGGATGTCGCGCACCTGCGGCAATGATCCCAGCGCATCACGCAACGTGCTCAAGTCGCGCGGCCTGGCCGAGCGCAGCGCGATGCGGGTGAGGATGCGTTCGATATCGCCCAGCGCGCGAAATGCACCGCGCACCGCATCATCGGCCCGGCTGTCGATGAGTGCGGCCACGGCATGGTGACGCTGGCCGAGCACACCACGGTCGCGCAACGGACGATGCAGCCAGCGCCGCAGCATGCGCCCGCCCATCGGCGTGACGGTGGAATCGAGCACGCCGAGCAGCGTCGTCCTGGTATCGCCATCGACGCGGGTATCAAGCTCCAGATGCCGCCGTGTCGCCGCGTTCATCGCGATCGCGTCACTGGAGGGCTCGAAGGCGATCGCGGTCAGGTGTGGCAGGCGTTGTTTTTGTGTTTCCTCGACATAGCCGAGCAGCGCACCGGCCGCGGCCACAGCCAGCGGCTTGTCTTCCAGGCCGAATCCTGACAGGTCATGCAACCCGAAGAACTGCAACAGTTGCCGCCGGCCACTGTCAGCATCGAACAACCACGGCGCGCGACGACGCAGGCCTTTGCGCTCAGCGAGGAAGGCAGGCCAGCCATCGTCGTCGGGCAACAACAGTTCGGCAGGATCGAGCCGGGACAGTTCGGCCTCCAGCGCGTCTTCGGTGTCGACCTGGTTGACCAGGAACCTGCCCCCGGCCAGGTCCGCCCATGCGATGCCGAAGCCATGGCCTTTGGATGATGCGCCGCCGCGCGACACCGCCATCAGCAACGTGTCGCGCCGATCCTGCAACAGCGCCTCGTCGGTCACGGTGCCGGGCGTGACGATACGCACCACCTTGCGTTCCACCAGCCCCTTGGCCAGCGCCGGATCGCCGATCTGCTCGCAGATCGCGACCGACTCGCCCAGCGCCACCAGCCGTGCCAGATAACCCTCGGCCGCGTGGTGCGGCACGCCGGCCATCGGGATGGGCTGGCCCGCCGAATTGCCGCGCTGGGTCAGGGTGATGTCCAGCAGGCGCGCGGCCTTGCGGGCGTCGTCGTAGAACAATTCGTAGAAGTCGCCCATGCGGAAAAACAGCAACACGTCCGGATGTTCCGCCTTGGCGGCAAGGAACTGGCGCATCAAGGGCGTGTGCTGGTCTGCGGACATCCAGGAGCAGGTGCGTCGGGAAGGCCGTCTAGTGTGCCCGAATTACCCGGATCGCCCGTGCCCCCGACATCGTTCGACACGCGCCCATACGCTGCAGGATGTGCTACGTTTCGCCCCGTCCGGTGCCGCGTGCAGCGCAGCACTGACCAGAGACATGCATGGGGACGCTTTTTTGAATTTCTAACGGGCACCGCTCGTTATTCACGACCCTTGGGAGGGAAACATCATGGTTGTATCGACGCACAGGCGGAAGCAGTTGACGCTGGCCGTATTCGTTGCACTGGGAGCGCTCACGCAGTTGCCCGTCCACGCGCAGAGCACCGCGCCCGTGCCTGCGGCCACCACCGACGAGGATGAACCGCAGACGCTGGATGCGATCATCGTCACCGCGCAGAAGCGCGAGGAACAATTGCAGGATGTGCCGATCACGATCACCGCGTTGTCCGAGGAAATTCTCCGCGACACCGGCGTGCGCGACATCAAGGACCTGCAGGTGCTGGTGCCTGGCCTCACTGTCACCAGCACGCAGAACGAAGCGCTGACCACCGCGCGCATCCGCGGCGTGGGTACGGTCGGCGACAACGCCGGCCTCGAATCCTCGGTTGGCATCGTCATCGACGGCGTGTACCGGCCGCGCAATGGTGTGGGATTTGGCGACCTCGGCGAGATCGAACGCGTCGAAGTGTTGAAGGGGCCTCAAGGCACCGTGTTCGGCAAGAACACCTCGGCAGGCGTCATCAACGTCATCACCCGCCGGCCGAGCTTTGAGACCAGCGTCGAGGGCGAACTCACCATCGGCAACTACGATGCGCATGGCGTTTCGGCGGCCTTCAACACCGCCTTGGGCGAACGCGCCGCATTCCGCATCTACGGCGCCAAACGCGAGCGCGATGGCTTCATGGACGTGCGCACCGGCGCCGGCCCGCGCACCCAGACGGAAGATAACGACCAGAACTTCCATTCCTTGCGCGGCCAGCTGCTGCTGCAGCCGAACGATGACCTCGACATCAACTTCATCGCCGACTACACCAGCCGCGAGGAAAACTGCTGCACGGCCGTGACCACGGTCCGTGGCCTGACTGGCGACATCATCAACCGCCTGTCGCCGGATGAAGGCGTGGCACTGACCGCTGATCCCTTCAACCGCGTGGCCTACAGCAACCGCAGCACCGAATCGGACATCAAGGACAAAGGCGTGTCTGCGGAAGCCAACTGGTCGTCGCCGTGGTTTGGCGGCGCGACGTTGACATCGATCACGTCCAAGCGCGATTGGCAGACGATCAACGCACTGGATTTCGATTTCAGTTCGGCCGATATCCTGTATCGCCCGGCCAATGAAGATGAAGCCTTCACCGGCTTCGACACCTTTACCCAGGAACTGCGCCTCACCGGCGCAACCGATCGCATCGACTGGATGGTGGGCGGCTTCTACTCCGACGAGGACCTCAGCCGCAACGAGAGCTACCGGATCGGTTCGCAATACGGCGAGTACCTGTCGTCCGCGCTGCTCACCAGCATCAATCCCGCATTCCGCAATGCGCCCTCGTCCAACACGTTTCTTCAGGAAATCACGCGACAGCCGTACAGCACCAGCTTTGGCGATCTGTCAGCGCAGGATCGTTACCGGCAGAACGCCAAGACCCTGGCGGTGTTCACCAACAACACCTTCCATGCGACCGATGCATTCGACATCACGCTGGGCTTGCGCTACACCCGCGAGGACAAGGAATTGCGATCGGACTACAGCAATCCAAGCGGCGGTGGGGCGTGCGGGTCCTTCTTCAATCCGGCCACAGGCGGACAGGCCGGCGCGGCCGGCCGCATCGCCGCATCGCTGATGGCACGCGGCGTTCCCTTCGCTGCGCTGCCGCCTGCCACCCAGCAGACCATCGTCAGCAACATCATCGCCTTCAGCTGCCTGCCGTGGACCAATCCGGCGCACAACGCCGCCACCCGCGACACCCTGCAGGAGCGTGAAGAAAAGGAATGGTCCGGTACGCTGAAAGCGGCGTACCGCTTCAACGAACAGGTGATGACCTATGCGTCGGCTGCGCGCGGCTACAAGGCCGGCGGTTTCAACCTGGACCGCGTGCAGTCGTCTAACGGTCTGTCTAGCGGCGGCCCAGGCATCGTCCCGGTGCTGGATACGTCGTTCCCGGGTGAATTCGTCGACAGCTACGAGCTGGGCGCCAAGACCACGTGGATGGGCGGCAACCTGCTGCTCAATGCCACGTTGTTCCACCAGACCTATGAGGATTTCCAGCTCAACAGCTTCCTTGGCACCAGCTTCGTAGTGCGGTCGATCCCGGAAGTGGTGTCCAAGGGCATCGATACGGAAATCCTCTGGGCGCCGATCACCGGTTTGATGCTGCAAGGCGGCGTGACCTATGCGGACACCCGGTACGGTGACGAGACGCCGACGGCCGATTTCCTGCCGACGCCCGCCAGCAGTCCCGGCTCGTTGTTCAAACTGCCGGGCAACCAGCTCAGCTTCGCGCCGTACTGGTCGAGCTCTGCATCGCTGACCTACGAATGGGATTTCGCCAACGACCTGATGGCGCGTTTCCATCTAGGCGCCAAGTACATGTCGGACTACAACACCGGTTCGGATCTGGATCCTGAAAAAATCCAGGACGCCTACACTGTGGTTAACGCCCGCATTGGCTTCGGCGCCAGCGACAAGGGCTGGATGGTGGAGCTGTGGGGCCAGAACATCACCGACGAGGACTATGTACAGGTCGGATTCGACGCGCCGCTGCAGAACATCAATGCGGTGCCGGGCAATCCGCTCAATTCCTACAACGCGTTTCTTGCGGCGCCGGCCACTTACGGTGTGACCTTCCGCATCAATTATTGAGTCGAAGGTTTTCGTGACATCCGACGGCCCGCTTCCTGCGGGCCGTTTTCTTTTGCATCCGCAATCGACATAGCCACCCTGATGCGCTACAAGACCATTCCCTCAACGCATCACTGACAGATGACCCAGCCTTCCGACACAGAATTGCGTGCATTGGCGGAAACCCTCGGCACACGCCTGCGCGCCAACCACGACCATCTCGTCACGGCCGAGAGTTGCACCGGCGGCTGGATCGCCAAGACCGTCACCGACATCGCGGGATCTTCGGACTGGTTCGATTGCGGCATGGCCGCCTACAGCTACGAGGCCAAGCAGGCGCTACTAGGAGTGCGTCCGCAGACGCTGGAGACCCATGGCGCGGTCAGCCGCGAAACGGTGATCGAGATGGTTTCCGGTGCACTGGCCAAATCAGGCGCCAGCGTTGCAGTCGCGGTCACCGGCATCGCCGGGCCGGGCGGAGCGATCGAGGGCAAGCCTGTTGGCACGGTGTGGATTGCGTGGAAACGCCGTGGCGGTTATCCGAAGGCGGAGCTGTTCCATTTCGATGGTGATCGCGAAGCGGTACGGCGGCAGACGGTGGCCGCGGCATTGCATGGGCTGGATGCATTGATAACGCCCTGAAGCGAATCTGCCATGACCCGTAGGGTGGGTCTTGACCCACCGCTCTTTACCACAGCAACGTGGGCGCGCGGCCGTCGCGGCAACGCACGACATCGTTGACACGTCATTTCGTTAGTAGTATTACTACTAACCATGAACCTGACCGACACCCAGCAAGCCATCCTCGGCATGATCGCCGAGCGCATCGAGGCCGAGGGCATGCCGCCGTCGCAGACCGAGATCGCCCGGGCCTTCGGCTTCAAGGGCGTCCGCGGCGCGCAGTACCACCTTGAAGCCCTGGAGGCGGCCGGTGCCATCGAACGCATCCCCGGCCGCGCCCGCGGCATCCGGGTTCGGCAGATGCCGGTGCCTCCCCAGCACGAACTGTCGCTCGCGACCAGCGAGGAAAACGCGCTGCGCCTGCCGGTACTGGGCCAGGTCGCGGCGGGCGTGCCCATTGGCGCGGACATCGGATCCGATGATTACGTCCTGCTCGATCGCACCTTCTTTTCCCCGGCGCCCAATTACCTGCTCCGGGTCAAGGGCGATTCAATGCGCGACGAGGGCATCTTCGACGGCGACCTGGTCGGCGTGCACCGTACCCAGGACGCGCGCTCCGGGCAGGTCGTCGTGGCCCGGATCGACGACGAGATCACCATCAAGTTGTTGAAGATCGGCAAGGACAGCATTCGCCTGTTGCCGCGCAATCCTGATTACCAACCCATTGAAGTGCTCCCAGGGCAGGACTTCGCCATCGAAGGCTTGTATTGCGGCCTGGTGCGGCCGAGCCGGTGATCGAAACCAATGCCATTGCAACTTTCCGACAGCTACGCGCGGACTTTTCCGACGCGCCGCAGGGCACTAGCACGATGCCCGCAAGCCAGCCGGTTGGATTAATTTCAATCACCGCCCGATCAATCTCAGCTGTTGCGATCTGTCATCGCTAGGCTGCATCCCATCAAACAATCAGCAAGGAAACCGACGATGGACGAGAACAAGAAACGCGCACTCTCCGCAGCCCTGGCCCAGATCGAAAAACAATTCGGCAAGGGTTCGGTGATGCTGATGGGGGACCGCACGGCGATCGCCGCCGAAGTGATCAGCAGCGGTTCGTTGATGCTCGACATCGCGCTGGGCATCGGCGGCTTGCCCAAGGGGCGCGTCGTCGAAATCTACGGGCCGGAATCCTCGGGCAAGACCACGCTGACGTTGCAGGCGATCGCCGAATGCCAGAAGGCTGGCGGCACGGCTGCATTCGTCGATGCCGAACACGCACTCGATCCGGGCTATGCGCAGAAACTCGGCGTCAATGTCGATGACCTGCTGGTTTCGCAGCCCGACACCGGCGAGCAGGCGCTGGAAATCACCGACATGCTGGTGCGCTCCGGCGCCGTGGACATGGTGGTGATCGACTCCGTCGCTGCACTGACGCCGCGTGCCGAAATCGAAGGCGAAATGGGCGACCAGTTGCCGGGCCTGCAGGCACGCCTGATGAGCCAGGCCCTGCGCAAACTCACTGGCAACATCAAGCGCAGCAACTGCATGGTGGTCTTCATCAATCAATTGCGCATGAAGATCGGCCAGATGATGCCCGGCCAGAGTCCGGAAGTGACCACGGGCGGCAACGCGCTCAAGTTCTACGCTTCCGTGCGCCTGGACATCCGCCGCATCGGCGCGGTCAAGAAAGGCGACGAGATCATCGGCAACGAGACCCGCATCAAGGTCGTCAAGAACAAGATGGCGCCGCCGTTCAAGCAGGTCATCACCGAGATCCTCTACGGCGAAGGCATCAG